>JANPKV010000210.1:0-15038 GCA_031426185.1 Rhodobacterales bacterium
TACGATCTATCACAGTTGCTGGAAATTATCGTGGAAGCTGACCCATCGCTGGTCACGGATGCACGGTTCAGGAGGTTAGCCGACATCGTGGCACGACGGTAACATCAACTGGCACTTGGACACATTTTCACAGTTTCTGGACACACATGTGGAAAATGATGCCTCCATGAAGATGCCAAATCTCTGGTATTAAACGAATAAATCTAGCGTCTCGGCATGGAGGCGTATCGATTCCAGGGTCGCCCACCAGTCAATCACGATATTGATTGTGCGGACGTTTCGGGCTGTGCAAGCGTCCGATCCCCGCCGATCCTGAGACCCTGCAGACGTCGCTGAGGTATCGGGTACCAAAGGCGTCCGCTTCGGCACGTCATCTCGTCATGTACCGCTTCTGCGGCGTGTCACGCGGTCTTCGATGATCTGGGCAATCTGGTAAAAGGCAACGGAAAGCATGACGCTGACCACGGCCACGGTCCAGATCATGCTGAAATCCATATAGCCACGCGACTGGTTCATAAGGTTGCCCAAGCCCCGCCCGGTTGCCAGCCACTCGGCAATCATCACCCCCAGAAGCGCGCGCGGAACGGTCGTGCGGATCGCGGCGAACACCCAGGGCAACGAGGCGGGGATGGCGACCAGTCGCAACTCTCGCCAGACCGTTGCACCATATGCCCTTGGCAGTTCCAGCACGGATCGCGGCACCTGCGACAGGCCTTGGGTGATCATGACATAGGCGGGAAAGAAGGTGACAGAGATGGTGATCCACAGCGTCACCGCCGACCCCCGGCCAAGGATCAAGACCAGCAGCGGTGTCAGTGCGACCAGCGGCATGGTTTGCGTCACCAGCGCCACCGGCAGAAAGGCCCGCGTGAAGGACGGCGCCAGCTGCGAGGTGACCGCCAGACCGAATGCAAATGCCAGCCCCGCCATCAACCCGAGTGCCGTGATCGGCAGGGTCTCTGCCAGGGCCGCCAGCAGCTTGTCCTGCGCGACGGCTGAGCCTTCCGAAAGGAACAGATAGGCAAAGACATCGACCGGGGTCTTTCCGATCATGTTCGGCACGTTCAGCACCAGCAGCAGCCCCCACCACAAGGCGAAGGGCAGCAGGAAGGACACCCCTGCGATCCAGACCCCGCCCGCGGAGGCAGGCGCGGGGGGCGCGGCCGGGTTCAGCGTCACGGCACGCGACGCGCCCAGCATGCGGGCCGACAGGGCGGCAAACAGGGCATAGGATAGCCCGGCGATCAGCGTGGCCGTCAGGCCGATGCCCCACAAGCGGTCAGGCTCTCCGCGCCCCAGCGATCCCAGCAGATAGGCGCCAAGGCCCCAACGCCCGCCGCCGCCGAACTCGGCCAGAATGGCCCCCAGCACGGCATTCGGGGCGGCCACCCGAAAGCCCGAAAGGATGGCCGGAACAGCGCCGCGGATCTGCACGAACCGCATCACCGCACGACCGCCGCCGCCATAAGCGCGCACGAGGTCGGCGGCACGGCTGTCATACTGCGTCAGGCCGGTGACCGTGGCCTGCATGGTCACGAAATACACCCCCAAGGCGGCCAGCACGATGCGCGGTGTCATCCCTTCCAGCGTCAGGGCAAGGATCGGGGCGATGGCGATGGGCGGCAGGGCAAAGATCGCGATGTTCAATCCGCGCGCCATCCGCGCCGTGACGGGCAATTGAACGAACAGCACGCCCGCCAGCACCGCTATGATATTGCCGATCAGGAATCCCGCGCCCGAGGCTTGCAGGGTGGCCAGCACATGAGCGGGATAATCGGCCCGGTCCACCCAGAACCTTGCGACGATTTCAGATAGCGCCGGCAGCGCCCCACCCGCCACCCAGTCCAGCCGCCCCGCGACCTCCCACAGGATCAGGAGCGCCAGATAGGGCGCGATAGACCGCATCCTAGACGCCATGCAAAACCCCGGCGATGTGGTCGCACAGGTGGTGAAACTGCGGGTCCGCGAACAGGGACGGCAAGCGCGGGCGGGCAAAGGGGCTGTCCAGCACCTCGACAATCCGGCCCGGCCCGGACTGCATGATGGCGATGCGGTCGGCAAGAAACACCGCCTCGTCGATCCCATGCGTCACCAACAGCGTCGTCACGCCGGTTTCCAGCCATATCCGCTGCAGCTCGACATTCATCTGGCGGCGCAGGATCTGGTCCAGCGCGCCAAAGGGTTCATCCAGGAACAGGACACGCGGTTCGCTGACAAGCGCCCGCGCGATGGCCACACGCTGCCGCATGCCGCCCGACAGCTCGCCCGGCAAGGCATTCTCGCGGCCCTGCAGGCCCACCAGCGCGATCAGCTCGCGGATACGCCCCTGCGCGGGACCGACGTTGCGACCGAGGACCTCCAGCGGCAGGGCCACGTTCTGCGCCACCGTCCGCCAGGGCAGTAGCGCCGGGTCCTGAAACGCCACGCCGGTGATGCCGCCCCGCGTGGCAAGCGCAGGGGCCTGCCCGCCGATCAGCACGCTGCCGGCATCCAGCGGCTCCAGCCCCAGGGCGGCGCGCAGGATTGTCGATTTGCCACAGCCCGACGGCCCGATCAGCGCCGTGAAACTGCCCGGCGGGCAATCAAGCGAAACATCCCGCAGGGCCTCTACTGACCGCCCCTGACCCGTAAAGATCTTGCACAGGCCGGACAGTGAAATCCCTGCGGGCGCCGTCATCAGATTTCCTCTAGCAGCGTGGTGTCGAACATCTCGCGCGTGGCGGTGATCCCGACCTTGGAGAGCGCCTCGATGTTGGCGGCGATACCTTCTTCGGACATCGCGAACACGCCGCCTGGCGACTGGATCAGCGGCAACTGAGCGGTATTGAAGAACACCTCGTTGTCGATGGTCCGGCCGGTTCCCGCGAAATGCGTGGTTTCCCACTTTGGCGGCCACAAGGTGGTGTCGGCGTTGTTTTCATCCCAGCCTTTGCGGCTGGCGCGCAACCAGGCGACCAGTTCCTTGCGCTTGGCGGCAAGCGTGTCCTCGGTCACGACGACGGTATCGTTGTAGATCGTATAGCCGAAGTCATACAGCAGGAAGGATACCGCCTCTTCGCCCATGGTCTTGATGGTGTAGGGCACGTTGGTCGTGAAATCGAGGCTGGCATCGATCTCGCCCTTGATCAGAGGGGTCGGGTCATAGGCATAGGGGACGATGTTGACCGAGGCCCGATCAATGCCGTTCATCGCCAACAGCGCCTCGACGCTGATGGTATTGACCGGCGGCACGGCGATGGTCTTGCCCACCATGTCGGCGGGGGTCATGATCGGGTTCTTGGCCAGGCTGACGATGCCGATCGGGTTCTTCTGATACTGCGCGCCGATGATCTTGAACTTGGCACCCTGCTCGACGATCGCCTTGATCGTGGTGTCTGGCGTCGTCAGTGCCAGATCAGCACGCCCGGCCACGATGGTGGCTTCGGGAATGACATCCGGCCCGCCCGGCAGATAGGTCAGATCCAGCCCTTCGGCGGTGTAATAGCCCTGATCCATCGCGATGAAATAGCCCGCGAATTCGGCGTCATTGATCCAGGCGGCCTGCATGGCAAAGGGCGTGGCCGCACGGGCCATGCGGGGCAGCAGGGGCATAGCCGCGGCAGCAGCACTTGCAGTGAGGAAGGAACGGCGGTTCAGGGCAATTTTCATGGCGTGGGTCCTGTGATGTGTTGACGATTGAAAGCGCAGAGGTCAGGCAATTCCCTGGATCCGCTGCAATTCCTGCAACGGCGGGGTGTCGGCGATCTGTTTGGGTTCCAGGAGGTTCCACTTCACCCCGCGCGGGCGTTTGGCGCGGCGGGCGACATGGTGCATCCGGCTCGGCGTGGCAATGTGGTCGACCAGGATGTCGGTTTCCGAGGGCGTCAGGTTTTCTTCGACGATCTGGCAATCATGCACCACGGCCACCACGGGCGTCGTCTCGTCCACCAGACCAAGGTCGGTGAACATGCCCCATTCAAGGTCGAAAAACCCGTGCCCCTTGCCAAAGCGCACCCCATCGACCGATACCGCAGAGGCACCCGTCGCCATGAAGTCAAACCGCCCGTGGCTGGCAATCTCGGCCAGACTGATCGGGCGGGCGAAATGCTCCATCCCGTCCAGCCATGCGGCATAAAGCTCGGCACCCTGCGGCACCATTCCCGGCTCCATCAGCAAGAACCCCCGATAGATGCCATAGGTCGACATCACGAAGGCCTTGCCATCGGCAATCATCTGGCGCCGCAGGTCGACAAGGCAGTTATCGGGCGTGATGAAGGCGAACCGGCTGGCGGCGTATTCCGGCATCGCGAGCACCTTGGCGGTGGCCGCCTCCGACCCTTGGAAATCCGGAATGACTTCGGAAAAATTCAGGTGAAACCGTGTGTCGGGTTTCGCCACATCATACAGCCGCCCCCAAATCTGCTGGCGTATGATCTTGGATTTCGACATGCTCGGCCCCCACGGCGTTTCACTGTTTCATAAAGATGAAACGAATGTTTCACTATGGCAAGTGCGTTGACAGGGTCCACGAAAGCAGATGGCAACTCGCCTAACTCTCAGACTTCAGGAAAGAATTTCCCGGCTGACCAAAGCCGAGCAAAAACTGGCGACGCTGTTGCTTGAGAATCAGGCATTGATCGAAACCCATTCCGCCACCGAACTTTCAAATCTGGCGGGTGTATCCAAGGCCACGACGGCGCGGTTCTTCCGCAATCTCGGCTTTACGGATTTCGACGAAGCTCGCACTCAGGCCCGCGAGGAACGCAACCGCACCCAGCCTTATGCCTATTCGCAGGCCCATCCGGAAAAGCCGGTGCTGGGCCGCTCAATAGGCGAGCATCTTGATCTGGAACTGCTGAACCTGACCCGCACCTTCGAGGAAATGCGCCCCGATCTTTTGACCGAAGCCGCGCGCATGATCCAGGATGCACCCCGGGTCTGGTGCATGGGATTTGGTGCCGAAGAGGGTCTGGCGCAGCTGGCGCGCCTGACATTCGCCCGGTTGCGCCCGGATGTGCACGTTCTGGCCGCCCATCCCGGCGCTTGGGCCGAGGATCTGTCGATGACCGGCCCGCGTGACGTGCTGATCCTGCTGACGCTGGAGCCGCGGCCAAAGTTTCAGGCGGCGCTCACCTCTTACGCCCGGACGACCCGGATGAACGTGATCACCTTGACCGACCATCGTTTTCTGGCCGCCGCACAGCGGTTTTCGCGGCTGGTGATCGGCTGCCATGTCGCGACGTTCGGGCGGCTGCCCAGCCATACCACGCTGGCCGCGATGATCCGTTTGCTGTCTATCGCCTTCATTGGCCAGACGGGTTCCGCAGCCGAACAGCGTCTGGCCGTGATCGACGAAATCAACGAAGAGATTGACCTGTTCGAATAGCGTGCAAAACCCGCACCTGGGTTTGCTGTCACGACCGGCAGACGGGTCCTTGCCGTCCTGCCCTGGTCAGGCCAGGCGCGCATGACCGACCTTCACCCGGCGCAGCGGGATGGAGCTTTCGATCGAGGCCACGCCAGGCAACTTGGTGAACCGGCCGACCAGAAACCGCTCGAACTCGGCCAGACCGCTGGTTGCGATGCGCAAGAGGTAGTCACGGTTGCCGGTCATCAGCCAGCAATCGACCACTTCGGGAAAGGTCTGGATCGCCGCTTCGAAATTCATCAGGGCTTCGTCGACCTGCTTGTCCAGCTTGACCGAGACAAAGACCGAAAACCCGTAGCCAAGCGCCGCTTCATCGATCCGGGCCGCGTAGCCGGCAATAATGCCCGCCTCTTCCATCAGCCGGATCCGGCGCGCCACGGGCGATGGGCTCAGCCCCACGCTTTCACTGATGTCATTGACGGTGGCGCGGCCGTCGGTCTGCAAGATCCGCAGAATCGCAAGGTTCAGCGGATCGACATTGGCGGATTGCATTTCCAAACTCCGGGTTATTGGCGATTATCGCCAATATGTACCATCAAGACGGCACAGAAAGGCAGGAAAATGCGCCATCCTGGCGGTAGTGTTGCGCCTGATACAGCAAAGGGCCATTCGCGATGACCGCAGCCGACGCGCAGCATCTGAAGACGGTCGAGCAGCGCCTGTTGTGGCTGTCTCACTGGATGATCCACCACGCCAACCACATCCGTCCCAAGGTCGACGGGATCAAGACCGGCGGGCATCAGGCCTCATCCGCGTCGATGGTGTCGATCATGACCGCGCTTTACTTCTCCGCCCTGCGGCCAGAGGACAGGGTCGCGGTCAAGCCGCATGCGGCCCCGGTGCTGCACGCCCTCCATTACCTGATGGGCACCCAGTCCCGTGAGCGGATGGAAAACTTCCGCGGGCTTGGCGGGGCGCAAAGCTATCCCAGCCGCACCAAGGACCGGGTCGATGTCGACTTCTCCACCGGCTCGGTCGGGCTTGGCGTGGCGATCACCGCCTTTGCATCCCTGGTGCAGGACTATGTGCGGGCCAAGCCTTGGGGTGAGGGCGTGCGCCCCGGCCGGATGGTGGCGCTGGTGGGCGATGCCGAACTGGACGAGGGCAACGTCTATGAGGCGCTGCAGGAAGGCTGGAAGAACGGGCTGCGGAACTGCTGGTGGATCATCGACTACAACCGCCAGTCGCTGGACGGGGTGGTGCATGAGGGGCTGTGGAGCCGGGTCGAGCGGATTTTCGAGGCCTTCGGCTGGGATGTCGTGCGGGTCAAGCATGGCCGCCTGCAGCGCGCGGCGTTCCAGGAACCGGGCGGCGATGCCTTGCGGCAGTGGATCGACGACTGCCCCAACCAGCTTTACGCGGCGCTGACCTTCATGGGCGGGGCGGTCTGGCGCGAGCGGCTGCTGAACGATCTGGGCGATCAGGGCCCGGTCTCGGCCTTGCTGGCGCGGCGCAGTGATGCGGAACTCGCGGAGCTGATGGAAAATCTGGGCGGCAACTGCGTGGCCACGCTAGCCGAAACCTTTGCCGCCATCGACCACGACCGCCCGGTCTGCTTTCTGGCCTATACGGTCAAGGGCTGGGGGACGCCGATAGCCGGGCACAAGGACAACCACGGCGGGCTGATGACCAAGGCGCAGATGGCAGAGTGGCAGACGCATATGGGGGTGCCCGAAGGTCAGGAATGGGACCGCTTCGCCACGGTCGCCGACAAGGATGCGATGCAGGCCTTCCTGGTCAGCGTGCCGTTCTTTCAGGGCGGCCCGCGCCGCCTGGACGACAGCGCCGTGGCCGTGCCCGAGATCACCTTGGCCCCGGACCGCGAGATTTCGACCCAGATGGCCTTTGGCAAGATCCTGGACGATCTAGGCAAGGGCGACAGTGATCTGGCCCGCCGGATCGTGACCACATCGCCAGATGTCACCGGCACGACCAACCTTGGCCCTTGGGTCAACCGGCGCAAGCTCTTTGCCCGGACGGCGCGGGCCGATACCTTCATGGCGGAAAAGATCGCCTCGACTGCCAAGTGGGAATTTGCTCCGGACGGCCAGCATATCGAACTGGGCATCGCCGAGATGAACCTCTTTCTGCTTTTGGGGGCCGCCGGGCTGTCGCATGCGCTGTTCGGCAAGCGGCTGATCCCCATCGGCACTGTCTATGACCCCTTCGTGGCGCGCGGCCTCGATGCGTTGAACTATGCCTGCTATCAGGATGCGCGGTTCATGATCGTGGGCACCCCATCGGGCGTGACGCTGGCCCCCGAAGGGGGGGCGCACCAGTCGATCGGTACGCCGCTGATCGGAATCGCGCAGGATGGGCTGGCCGCTTTCGAGCCGGCTTTCGCGGACGAGTTGGCGGTCATCCTGAAATGGGCTTTCGGCTATTTGCAGCGGTCGGGCGACGGCGATCCGGATGAACGCACCTGGCTGCGGGATGAAACCGGCGGCTCGGTCTATCTGCGGCTAAGCACCAATCCGATCGAACAGCCGGGCAAAAGGGCGGATCAGGCGTTTGTCCAAGGGGCCATTGACGGCGGTTATTGGTTGCGCAAGCCCGGGCCGAACTGCGATGTGGTCATCGCCTATCAGGGCGTCGTGGCCCCCGAGGCGATCCGCGCGGCGGGCATGATCGGCGACAGCCGGCGCGACGTCGGTGTGCTGGCGGTGACTTCGGCCGACCGGCTGAACGCCGGGTGGACCGCGGCACAGCGGGCACGGGCGCGGGGGCGACGCGATGCCCGATCGTCGGTCGAGGCGCT
This sequence comes from Rhodobacterales bacterium, assembly GCA_031426185.1. Classification (GTDB taxonomy): domain Bacteria; phylum Pseudomonadota; class Alphaproteobacteria; order Rhodobacterales; family Rhodobacteraceae; genus JAJNPS01. The sequence goes on from JANPKV010000210.1 coordinate 8,166, forward strand.
GCTGCGGGACCTGCCACCGCATTGCCATCTGGTCACGGTGATCGACGGCCATCCGGCCACGCTGGCCTGGTTGGGCGGGGTCTGCGGGCACCGGACCATTCCGCTTGGCGTCGAACATTTCGGGCAGACCGGCACGATTGCCGAACTTTACCGTCACTTCGGCATCTCTGCCGAACGCATCGTCGAGAAGGTGTCGGGCCTGACGGCGGGCAGATCCACGGTTTTCAGGGTGAAATGATCACTGCCGAACTTTACCCTTTTTCGGGGCGCGCGCGCGCGTGTACCGCTGAGGTCGCCGCCGTGATGCCGGGACAGCGCTGGCGCCGCAGTCAAGCAACCCGAATATCTGCTCTCGCAGATCCTGCGACACTCCAGACCCCGCCCTCAGACGTTCTCGACATCGGCCCAAAGGGCATCCGGGATCGGGGTTTCGAACCAGTCGGCACTGGTATTGATCGTGCGGGCGGTGCGGGCACCGACCACCACCGAGGTGACGCCAGGATGGCGCAGCGGGAACTGGATCGCCGCCGCGCCCAAGGGGACACCATGGCCGGCGCAAATCGCGTGCAGACTCTCGACCCGCGCGACAACCTCGGGCGGCGCATCCACGTAATTGAACTTGGCATCCCCGCCCGCAAGAATGCCCGAGTTGAACACACCCCCCGCGACAATCGACACGCCGCGCTTGGCCGTCTTGTCCAAAAGGTCCGCGCCCTCGCGATCAAGCAGGCTGAAGCGGCCCGCCAGCAGGCAGCAATCCAGGTCGGCTTCCTCCATCGCCGCCTCGATAACTTCGGTCTCGTTCACGCCAAGGCCAAAACCCTTGATGAGGCCGGCCGAGCGCAATTCTTCCAGCGCGCGGAATCCGCCCGATGTCAGATCATGCCAGTGGGCGTCGTTCCGGTCGCCATGGGTGACGCGGCCGATATCGTGCAGGAAGATCAGATCGATCTCGGGCCGGCCGAGGCGCTGCTGACTGTCGTCAAAGCTGCGCATGATGCCGTCGTGGGAATAGTCGAACACCTCGGAAAAGTTGAGCCCGTTGACCCAGCCGGAATCGAACGGGTTCTTGGGTGCCGCCTTTGCGGCCCGGCCCGGTCGCGGCGACACCATCAGCCGCCCGGCCTTGGTGCTGACCACGGCTTCGCTGGCCGGGCTTGCCGCCTCGCGCAGGAAATCGCCAAGGATATGCTCGGCACGGCCCAGCCCGTACATCGGTGCAGCATCGAAATAGCGGATGCCCCGGTCCCAGGCGGTCTGCAGCGCGGCCTTGGCATCTGCAAGCGGGGCATCGCGGTACAGCCCGCCAAAGGCCGCACAGCCAAGCCCAAGCGCGGTGACTTCAAGCCCGCCGCGTGTAACTTTCCGGCGCATCGAGACCTGCATGATTTTCATCCCCCCTTGTGATGGATCAGCCAGCCTTGGCCCGATCAAGATAACGCGATGTGTGGCGCAACGACGTCGACAGATGCAACACCATCGCCTGACGTGCCATATCAGGGTTTCCCGCGGCAAGGGCATCAATAATCGCGCGATGCTGGCCAATCGTCTCCAGTCCTGCGCCGGGATCTGGCAGACTTTGCAGACGGCAGCGGTCCATCTGGGCCCGCGCGAGAACCCGTCGGCAGATGATCGACTTGGGCTTTCCGGACTCGACACAGCGCCGGCAACGGATCCCTGCCGGCATCCCGAGATTCATCACGAAAATTTTACCGCGCAGCGCAGCGCGTTATGGCAATGTTAAGACCATTAACACTTTTGAAAGATTGCCATGGATCGCCGTACATTCAATCTTGCACTGACAACCTCTATTGCTGCAGCGGCATTTCCGCGTGTGGCGCAGGCAGCCCCAACTTATACGGGTCCGAACGTGGTTCTGGTGCGGTTTGGCGGCGGTGTGCGACGCGCCGAAACCATCGACGAGGCGGCGACCTGGGCCCCCTATCTGCGTCAGGTTCTGGCCGCGCGCGGCACTTTTATACCCGATCTGCGTATCGACAGGCTTGAAGGCGTCAACACAAGCCATGCCGAAGGCACGCTGAACCTGCTGACCGGCCGCTACCTCGCCTACCGCGACAATTCCGAATTCCTGTCCGACCGGCTGGAGCCGACAGAACCTACGCTGTTCGAATACCTTCGGCGCGCCTTCGACCTTGCCTCGCATGAGGTGCTGCTGGTCAATGGCGAGGATCGTCCGCAGGAAGAATTCTTCACGTTCGGCGTCAACGACCATTACGGCATCGACTACCGCTCCGAAATGCTCAGCCTGCACCGCTACAAGCTGTACCGCACCAAAATGGCGCTCGCCGAGGGCGGGCTGACCGACGTGGCACGGACCCGGATCGAGGAAGAACGCGCGGGCCTGCTCAAGGTCGATCCGCGTGGGGGCTCTCCTGAACCCTCGCCGCAGGTCGAGGCCTTCTGGGCGCGCTGGCGGACGTCCTTTGGCGATGACGGGCTGCGCAACCCGCGCGGCGACCGCCTTCTGACGGAACTGTCGGTCCGCGCGATGGCTGAATTGAAACCGCGGTTCCTGATGGTGAACTATCAGGACCCCGATTATGTGCATTGGGGCAACCCGACCCATTACACCCGCGCCATCGCAATCATCGACGAGGGCCTGCAGCGGCTGGTGGCGACGGCGGATGCCGATCCGTTTTACCGCGACAACACCATTTTCGTGATCACCCCCGATTGCGGTCGCGATGCCAATCCCTTGGCGGATGTGCCGTTCCAGCATCATTTCAACTCCCGCTCGGCGCATGAGACATGGGCGGTGATCTTCGGTCCCGGCATTGCCCGCGGCACCATCGACAAGACCGTCGATCAGTCGGCCATCGCGCCCACGATCGCGGCCCTGATGGGCTTTGCCGCTGATCGCGCCGAGGGCGACGTGATCGAGGGAATGTTTGCATGACCGCCAGCATCGCCTATCGCCCTTCGCGCCTTGCCCGGATCGGGCGGCTGATCGCAAATGTTGCCTTGGGTGCGTTGCTGACGACGCAGGCAATCACCTCGGTCGTGGCGCTCGGATGGCTGACCCGGCGCACGGGATGGCTGACGCGCACCCGCATGGGTGCGGCGGAAGACGCGCCCGGCTGGCTGCTTGGGCCGCGTGAAAAGGGCCGTTTCGCGCGGGCACTGGGCGGGCTGGCCGCGAATGTCCGCGCCGGCGCGATTACGCTGTTGGCCCTCATGACCTGGACCTTGCCCTTCACCATCTTCTGGATTGGGGCGTGGTGGGCAGGGTGGGAAAACTCTTTCAACAAGGGCTATGAACAAGCGATCGTCGGGCCGTCCGTGTTCTCGCTGGGGCTGGTTGTGGGCGCCCTTTTCCTGCCGGTGCTGCCGGTCATGCTCGCGCATGTCGCAACCGAAGACCGGCTGTCCGCCGCGTATGAACTGCGTCGTATCAAGGGTGTAGTGGCACAGTCCGGCTGGCGGCTGGCCTGGCTTGCTGCGGTGACACTCGTGCTGGCAACGCCTTTCTTTGCCGCACATGGCGTGATCACGCTGGGCCACGAGTTCTTCCCCGGTCTCGAGGATATGACGCCAGAGGCGGCGGCGGCGCTGAAGGGCCAGATTGCCCTTGCCACAGCAGCCGTCGCATTTGGCGCACTGATGATCCTGCGGGGCATGGCGGCGCGCATCTATGCCTTTGCCGCACCCCGTGCGGCGGGTCTGCGTCCGGGTCTCTGGGACGGCAGCGTGGCGTCCGATGCGGCCACCCCGGCCCGCCCCAGATCGCGCCTGATGGTCGCTTTGTGGGTATCGCTTGCGGTCGCGTGCAGCGGGGCTTTCGGGTTCATGATCCTGATGACGCAGTTTCTTGACCATGCCTGGTGGCGCTGGGTCACGCATCCTTTCTTTGCCCTGCCCTGGCCGGGCTGAGGGGGTTGCGAAGCCGGGCGCCGGGTGCGACACCTTGGCCGCAAACCGATCCGGACCGCCCAGATGCCTGACGCCTCTTACTGTTTCACCCATGCCGTGACCCGCCGCCCGGCCGCTTCGATCACGCGCGGGCTGCGCGCGGTCGATACCGGCAGTCCGGACCTTGCACTGATGCAGGCGCATCATGCCGATTACATCGCGGCGCTGCGGTCGACGGGGGCGACCGTCATCGAACTGCCGTCGCTTGAAGATTTTCCCGACAGCGTCTTTGTCGAGGATACCGCCCTCTGCCTGCCCCAAGGCGCTGTCATCATGCGCCCCGGCGCGCCAAGCCGTCTGGGCGAGGCCGCCGAAATGGCTCCGCATCTGGCCGCCCTTTATGCCGAGATACACCCCATCACAGGGCCCGAAAGCTATATCGAAGGCGGCGACATCCTGGTGACCGAAACGGAGATCCTTGTCGGTCGATCGGCCCGGACCAATGCCGGCGGCATCGCCGAGCTGGCATCTCTGGTGGCGCCCTGGGGCCATTCGGTCCGCGAGGTGATCACCCCTCCGGGTGTCCTTCATTTCAAGACCGATTGCTCGTTGCTCGACAGCCAGACGATCCTGTCCACCGAACGGCTTGCAGCGTCGGGCTGCTTTGCGGGCTACAAGGTCATCCACACCGCACCAGGCGAAGAGGCCGCCGCCAATTCGATCCGCTTCAACGATCTGGTGTTGGTCCCCGCCGGGTTCCCCGCCACCCGCGACAGGATCACCGCCGCAGGCTTCACGGTGCGCGAGATCGGCAATTCCGAATGTGCCAAGCTTGATGGCGGCATGTCCTGCCTTTCCTTGCGCTTCTCGCCGCCGGCGCGATGACCGCGTTCAACATCATTGCGGTCGTCCAGGGCGGGCGTCTGCAATATGAGGCGATCCTGCTTGCCGCCTCGTTGCGTCTGACCAACCCGGATTTCCAGGGCCAGCTTTATCTTGCCGAACCGCAAACCGGTCCCCGCTGGAAAGATGATCCGCGGGTGACCGACCCAGCGATCCGCGACCTGCTGACCGGTCTGGGGGCGACGTTCCTGCCGTTTGACAACAAGGTATTCGGCGCGTCTTACCCCGAAGGCAACAAGATCGAGGCACTCTCCGCCCTGCCCGACGCGCCGTTCGTGTTCCTCGACACCGACACCCTTGTCACCGGTGATCTTGCGACCGTCCCGTTCGACTTTGCCCGCCCCTCGGCGTCGATGCGCCGCGAAGGCACCTGGCCGGTGATGGAACTTTATGGGCCGACCTATCAAGACATCTGGTCGTCGCTTTACGCCCGCTTCGGGCTGGACTACGCGGCCTCGCTTGACCTGCAGCAGCCTGCCGAATACTGGCAGCGCCACCTTTATTTCAACGCCGGCTGGTTTTTCCATCAAAGCCCCAAGGCCTTTGGCGCGCGGTTCCTGGCCTATGCGCAGGATATCCGCGACAACCGACCCGATCCGCTGGTCTGCCAGGAGATCTTTCCCTGGCTGGACCAGATTGCCCTTCCGCTGGTCATCCAGTCCTTTGGCGGCGGGCGTCCAGGGCCGGATCTGGCGGGGCTCGACGGACACGTCACCTGCCATTACCGCACGATCCCCCTGCTATACGCGCGCGAATCCGATCGCGTCGTTGAGGTGCTGGAGACCGTAGCGGGCGAAAAGCACCTGCGCCGCGTTTTGCGTAACTGGGACCCGGTCAAGCTGATGATCTACCAAAACAGGGGCCGCAAGGCGCGCGCCCTGTTTGACCGCGCCCACCTCCCCTTACGCGAACAGATCATCCGCAACACGCTCAACCGCGAAGGCCTGTGGCTGCGCTAAAGCTGCAGGACCGGGATCAGCGACAGCATCAAAAGCACCGCCATCGTCCAGTTGAACACCCGCAGCCGCACCGGATTATCCAGCCAGCGCCGCAAGATCTGCCCTGCCCCGGCCCATATGGACACGGAAGGCAGGTTCACCGCCGCAAAGCTCGCAGCAACAATCCCGATGGTCGCCAGCGAGGGCTCCGGCGCATAGGCTGCAATTGCCCCCAATGCCATGGCCCAGGCTTTGGGGTTCACCCACTGAAACGCCGCTGCCTGCAGAAAGGTCAATGGCTTGCCCGCTGCCGATGCCGTGCCGGGCGCAGCGGCATGCGCAATCTTCCACGCCAGCCACAGCATGTAGGCGACCGCCGCCACCTTGAGCGCGACCATCAGCTGCGGCACGGTATGAAACACCCCCGACAGGCCAAGGCCCACCAGCACCACCATCAACATATGCCCGACCGATATCCCCAGCATATGCGGAAGCGTCCGCCGCATCCCGAAGTTCACGCCCGACGCCAGCAGCATCATGTTGTTCGGCCCCGGCGTCACCGAGGTCACAAACGCAAAGCCAAGGAGGGCAAGGAACAGATCTTGGGTCATGGGCGCAATAGGTGGCCAATTCACAGCGAATGGAACTGAAAAATTGTGCCTAACACATTGTATCTTGCCACGAATGCCGATGTGCGAGGGGTTTGAACGCGCCGTGTCGCGCGCGTCGAGCTGCGCGGATACCACAACGTCACCGGGGCCGTGGATTACCGGTTGCGCGTGGAAACCTCTGATCGGGCGGCTTGCAGGCACTGGCGCACCGGTGTTCTGCGCCTCACCCCTTTCGTCGTCAGGGGCAACCCCAAGGACGACCGCGTCTGATCCGTGCGCCAAGGAGGCAATCTTCCTGCGGCCCGAATGCAAACGAAACCTTTCTTCTCTTTCGTGGTCCGGAAACCACCCGCCTCTTCACAGCGCGCAGGCCTTCCCCTACCGTGCGGCCAATCATAAACGGGAGGACACCAGATGACCCAAGGCTTCGATACCCAGCAGATCCATGCAGGCACCGCCCCCGACCCCGCCACCGGTGCGCGGCAGGTGCCGATCTACCAGACCACGGCTTATGTGTTCCGCGATGCCGACCACGCGGCCAAGCTCTTCAA
>JANPKV010000211.1:0-9454 GCA_031426185.1 Rhodobacterales bacterium
CGTCGTAATCCGGCAGCGACCGCGACAGAAAGTAATAGACCCCGAACAGGACCAGCACAAACAGGGCGATCATGGCGGTGATGATCCGCATGAGCCAGCGAAAGGCGGTGAACATCAGGGGGCCTGTTCTTGACGGCGGGGACGTCATCGGTTCCTAGTCGATTGCCGGGCGCAGGGCAATTGGTGAGGGCAACATGGCGAAAGTGGCATTTCTCGGTCTGGGGGTGATGGGATTTCCGATGGCGGGGCATCTGGTCGCCAAGGGACATCAGGTGACCGTCTACAACCGAAGCACGCCCAAGATCGACGCATGGTCGGCCAAGCATGGTACGGCCTCTGCCGCCACACCTGCCATGGCGGCGGCGGGGGCTGAGTTCGTGATGGCCTGCGTCGGCAATGACGACGACTTGCGGTCGGTCTGCCTGGGCGAAACCGGGGCATTTGCCGGCATGTCGCCGGGGACGATCTTTGTCGATCACACCACGGTGTCTGCGCAGGTCACGCGCGAACTGGCCGAAGTTGCGCGCGGGATGGGGCTTGGCTTTGTGGATGCGCCGGTCTCCGGCGGGCAGGCGGGGGCTGAAAACGGACAGTTGTCCATCATGTGCGGCGGCACGGAATCCGACTATGCGCAGGCCGAACCGGTGATGGCTGCCTATGCGCGGATCTGCAGGCGCCTCGGCGACAGCGGAGCAGGGCAGTTGGCCAAGATGATGAACCAGATCTGCATCGCGGGCTTGATGCAGGGTTTGTCCGAGGCTCTGGCGTTCGGGCAAAAGGCAGGGCTTGATGGAGCGGCGGTGGTGGAGGTGATCGCGCAAGGGGCGGCAGGCTCCTGGCAGATGGTCAACCGCCACAAGACCATGCTGGACGACAAGTTCGACTTCGGCTTTGCGGTCGACTGGATGCGCAAGGATCTGGGGATATGCCTGGACACTGCCGACCAGATCGGCGCGAGCCTGCCTGTGACAGCACTGGTGGACCAGTTCTACAAGGACGTGCAGCGGATGGGCGGCGGGCGCGGGGACACGTCAAGTCTGATCCGCCGGTTGCGGTAATGCTGGAAAAGCGATCCGTCACCCGCGATCATCTTTGGGACCTGATCAACCTGTCTGTCCGCGCCGACCAGACGGATCTTGTCTCGGCGAACATCAAGACGTTTGCCGAAGCGCCGTTTGAGCCCGGCTCGCGGGTGTGGGGCCTGTGGGATGCGGGGACGCCGGTCGGGTTGATGGCCATGGTTCACCCGGCAGAATATCCCTTTCACGGTCCTGACGATGACCACGAGGCGGCCTATTTGTGGCGCCTGATGATCGCGGCCAACCATCAGGGACGTGGCCATGGTCGCGCTGCAATCGGTTTGGCGGTGGACATCGCGCGGGGCTGGGGATGCCCCCGGCTGACCGCCGGGGTATCCAATGTGCCGCACAGCAACCTTGCGTTTTACGAACGCCTGGGCTTTCGCTGGACCGGCCGGTTCGAAGAAGGCGAAAAGGTCGTCTCGATGACGATTGGCGAAGTCTGAATTCAGGGAATGATGCGCGTGTATTTGGTCCCCGCCAGCGTCGCCCCTGCGATCAGGCCCTGCTGGCCGAACACGAACGGGATCACCGGATCAAGTTCCGTGGTGTCCTTTCCGATGCTGGCGCCCTGTTCGGGGGTTGCATAGCGAAGATCGGCACCAGCGGCCCAGCCTTCGCTGCGGCGGAATTCGGCCAGCGCCTCTTCGGTCATGAAGAACAGCGCATGCGCATATTGCTGCGCACCGATCTGGAAGCCGAATGTGGCCTTTGCGGTCGAATAGTAGTCGACCGTGACGTCGCCGATCTGCAGCGCTCCGCGGCCATAGGCGCCGCCAAAGCCGAACCCTGCCTCGGTCACCAGCGGCATCCACAGGATGCCTGCGCTTCGCGATGCAAGGTCCTGCGTCCCGGGATAGCGCGAGAACAGGAATTCGCGCGTCGAGGCGACGCGGGCGTCAATCTCTGCGCCACCGGTTGACCCGATGCCGTTGCCGCAGCCGGCCGTTGCCAATACGCCTGCGCCCGAAAGGACGATAAAGCCGCGTCGTGAAATGGTGTTCATGGTGATCCTGCCTGTTGCGCCTCGACATATAGGGGGTCTGCGCCCCCGTTACACCAATTCTATCCACAAGTTCGGCGCTTGTCATGCCTTTCCGACGCTGGTGGCAGCCGATTGCCGATCCTCTTTGCGCAAGATGCCGATAAATTGCCCGCGCCTTTCGCAAGACTTCCCGGCAAAACCCTTGCATCCGTGCCGGTGCCGCGACACATAAGGCGCGAACGGGCGTGGAGTGTCAGGTAATGTCCCACAAGATCGCAATCCTTGGAGCGTCGGGTTATACGGGCGCGGAGCTTGTCCGGCTGATCGCGACCCATCCTGCGATGGAGATCGTGGCCCTTTCGGCCGACCGCAAGGCCGGCATGATGATGGCCGAGGTCTTTCCGTTCCTGCGCCACCTCGACCTGCCGCGACTGTGCAAGATCGACGAGATCGATTTTTCCAATGTCGACTTGTGCTTCTGCGCACTTCCTCATGCCACGACACAGGAAGTCATCGCGAAATTGCCGCGTGATCTGAGGATCGTCGACCTGAGCGCGGACTTTCGTCTGCGTGACGTCGCCGAATACCAAAGATGGTATGGCCAACCCCATAGCGCGCCCGCGCTTCAGGCCGAGGCGGTCTATGGGCTGACAGAGTTCTACCGCGATGAGATTGCGACGGCGCGGCTGGTGGCGGGCACGGGCTGCAACGCGGCCGCCGGGCAGTTCGCGCTGCGGCCCCTGATCGCGGCAAAGGTGATCGACCTCGACGACATCCTGATCGATCTGAAGGCCGGGGTGTCGGGTGCGGGACGCTCGCTCAAGGAAAATCTGCTGCATGCCGAACTGTCTGGCGGCACGCATACCTATTCGGCAGGCGGCAAGCATCGGCATCTGGGTGAGTTCGACCAGGAATTCAGCAAGATCGCTGGCCGCCCGGTGCATGTGCAGTTCACCCCGCATCTCTTGCCGATGAACCGGGGAATCCTTGCGACGGTCTATGTCAAGGGTGACCCGAAGGTGGTTCACGAAACGCTGGCAAGTGCCTACGCGGATGAACCTTTCCTCAGGGTGCTGCCGTTTGGCAGCCTGCCCTCGACCCGCGACATTGCCGGTTCCAACTTTTGCCATCTGGGCGTGGTCGGAGATCGCAAGCCGGGCCTTGCCGTCGTGGTGGCGGTTCTGGACAACCTGACAAAGGGGTCCAGCGGGCAGGCGATCCAGAATGCCAACCTGATGCTGGGTCTGGCCGAAACCACGGGGCTGATGCTGGCCCCGATATTCCCATGAGGGTGACATGGCAGGCATGAAGGGACTGAAAAAGCAGCGCCGCATCCAGATCATCGCCCTGGCCTTTGTGGCGCTGGCGGTGGCGACGGCACTGGTCGGGTACGGCATGCGCGACGGCATCAACTTTTTCCGCAGCCCCAGCCAGATCGTCAGCGACCCGCCCGTCGCGGACGAGATGTTCCGGGTCGGGGGTCTGGTGGAAGAAGGCTCCCTGATCCGGGGGCAGGGTGCGACGATCGAGTTCAGGGTGACAGACACCAACATGTCGGTGCCAGTGCGCTACACGGGTGTCTTGCCGGATCTTTTTGCCGAAGGTCAGGGCATGGTGGCCCTGGGCCGGATGGAGGGTGACACGTTCGTCGCAACCGAAGTGTTGGCCAGGCATGATGAAACCTACATGCCAAAAGAGGTCGTGGAGGCGCTGAAGGAACAGGGCGTCTACAAGGACCCCGCGTCACCCGACAGCTGAACGCCGGTCTCAAGACCCGTTAACCCAAATCAATGAGCCTTGCCGCGGGGGAGCTTTCCCGAGGGGCAAGCCATGACATCCGTAAAAGACATTGCGACCGAAATCGTTGCCCGCGAGGGCGGCTTTGTGAACGATCCTGACGATCCGGGCGGGGCCACCAACCACGGCGTCACCATCCACACGATGCGAAGGCTCGGCATCGACGTGAACCGCGATACCCGCATCGACGAGCGGGACGTGCGCGCGCTCAGCCGCGAACAGGCGGTGGAAATCTATCTGGAGCATTACTACAAACGCCCCGGCATAGCGGCGCTGCCGGAGCCTCTGCAGGCCTCGATGTTTGACATGTACGTCAATGCTGGCGGCAATGCGGTGAAGATTCTGCAGCGATTGCTGACGGATATGGGCTATCCCTGTGATCCCGACGGCGCCCTTGGGCCGCAGACGATCCGGGCCGCGAAACTGGCGCATGAAGCGGCACCGGCGCATCTCGCCGATGCCTACGGGATCGCGCGGCGCAACTATTACTATGCGCTGGCCGACGCGCGCCCGGCCAGCCGCAAATATGCGCGCCGGCGCGATGGCGGCAAGGGGGGCTGGATCACGCGGGCCGAAGAGTTCATCAGCCCCAGATACCACCTGACGGCGGCCCAGCATGCCGCACGGGTGGCGGCATGGGGGTGATCGGCAAGCTGATCGGGGGTCCGGGGGCAGTCAGCGCCCTGGGCGACGCGGCCAAGGGGTTGGCCGAGGTCTTCGTGCCGTCTGCCACGCGGCGGATGGAATTGTCGGCCGAGGCGCAGATGGCCGCGCTGGAGCAGTTGGGCGACGAGTTCGGCAATCCGTCGGTCGGGTGGTTCGACCGGCTCGTCAACGGCCTGAACCGCCTGCCGCGCCCGTTTCTGGCGTTCGGCACCATCGGCCTGTTCGTCTATGCGACGGTGGACCCGATCCAGTTTGCGCGGCGCATGGTGGGACTGAACGCGGTGCCCGAGCCGCTCTGGTGGCTTTTGGGGGCAGTGGTGGCGTTCTACTTCGGCGCGCGAGAGGCGCATTATTTTCGGGTGCGCCCGGTGGCGATGCCGGGTGGACTGACGCCCACGGCGGCAACCAGCGCGTCCAATCCTGCATTGGACGACTGGCGAAGCGGGTCTTGATCGCGTGGGGGGCGGGCCCAGTCGCGACCCGCCCCAACCTTTCGCTTTTTATGCCTCAGCGCGGGTCAGTCCTGCTTTATGGACGATCCCGGCGACAAGGCCGCCAACCAGCGGGGCCGCGATAAAGACCCAAAGTTGCTCCAGCGCGCTGCTGCCGACAAAAACGGCGGGGCCAATGGACCGTGCAGGGTTCACCGAAACGCCCGTCACATTGATGCCGACAAGGTGGATGGCGGCAAGAGTAAGTCCAATGGCAAGACCGGCAAAGCCCGCAGCGGCCCCTGGCCCGGTCGCACCGAGGATGACGGTTACAAAAATGAACGTCATCACCGCCTCGAAGACCAGTGCAGCCGTCAGGTTGTACTCACCAAGATAACCGGGTCCAAAACCGTTTTGCCCAAGTCCGTTCGTGGCGATCTCATAGTCGGCTTTGCCGGTGGCGATCAGGTAAAGAACACCAGCGCCGAGGATCGCACCGACAATCTGTGCGCCGGCATAGCCGATGAACGCGCCCGTGGTCATACGTCCTGCGGCCACCATTCCCAGTGAAACGGCGGGGTTGAGATGCGCCCCCGAAATCGCGCCCAGCCCGTAGGCTGCCGCCACGATCGCCAAGCCAAATGTGAGACTGATGCCCGTCAGTCCAATATCGGCGCCGGCAATGACCGCGGCACCACAGCCAAAGAATACCAGGATGAATGTCCCGACGCCCTCTGCAATCAGTTTTTTTGTCATGTCCCCTCCTTGTGGCAGGTTCAGGCCCTCGCGCCTGCCTGTCCGTTTTCACAATGCTGTCATGCATCCGCGCAAGACTGCGTTTGGTTGCCTGACACCGTGGCAGAGGCTATGCTGCAATCATCAAAGTACGTAAGGGGAAAAACCTGTGCGCGACCTCCGCCTGCCAGAAGAGCGCCATCCCGAAAAGGCGCACCGCGCCGACAACGCCCAGCCGAAAAAACCGGACTGGATCCGGGTGCGCGCGCCAACCTCCGAAGGCTACAAGCGCACCCGCGACATCCTGCGCGAGAAAAAGCTGGTGACGGTCTGCGAAGAAGCAGGTTGCCCGAATGTCGGCGAGTGCTGGAGCCAGGGCCACGCCACCATGATGATCATGGGCGAGATCTGCACGCGGGGATGCACCTTCTGCAACGTGGCGACCGGCAAGCCGCAGACGCTTGACGCATTCGAGCCGGGGCGCGTGGCACATGCGGTCGCGGAACTCGGGCTGAACCATGTCGTGGTGACCTCGGTCGACCGTGATGATCTGGCCGATGGCGGGGCTGACCATTTCGCCCAGACGATCCGCGCGATCCGGCATCGTGCGCCCGCCACCACAATCGAGGTGCTGATCCCGGATTTCCTGAAATGCGGGCCGGAGGCGCTGGAGGCGGTGGTGGCCGCGCGGCCCGACGTCCTGAACCACAATCTTGAAACCGTCCCGGGCCTTTACCCCGAAGTGCGCCCCGGCGCGCGGTATTTCCATTCCCTGCGCCTGCTGCAGCGGGTCAAGGAGCTTGACCCCACGATGTTCACCAAATCCGGGATCATGGTGGGCTTGGGAGAGGACCGGCAGGGCGTGCATCAGGTGATGGACGACATGCGCGCGGCCGATGTCGATTTCCTGACCATCGGACAGTACCTGCAACCGACGCCAAAGCATCACCGCGTTGACCGCTTCGTGACGCCGGATGAATTTGCAGCCTACGCAAAGGCAGCGTTCGGCAAGGGATTCCTGATGGTTTCGGCAACTCCCCTGACGCGGTCGTCCTATCATGCGGGTGACGACTTCGCGCAGTTGCGGGCAGCACGACTGGCGCGGCTGGGACGGGGCTAGCAACCCGGAACGGGCCTGCCTCAGAACGTCAGACCCGGCGACCCGTGGTGAATGCCGGGATTTCTGCCGGCTCCACCGCCCGTTGCGTCAATTGACGCGCGCGCCATGGCCCGATGCCGCTGACAAGGGCAGGGCGGTCCTACTCTGCCGCAGGCACGATCTTCAGATAGGCGGCCACTGCGGCGCGGTCGCTTTCGGGCAGCTTGCTCATGTTGTCGACAACCTCCACCATATGGCCGCCGACGGTGTCGAACTCCGGCGTAAAGCCGGTGGTGAGGTAGGCCACGATGTCGGCCTCTGACCATGTCAGCTTGGCGGGGGTGATGTTGGGGATGGTGCCCTCGCCGTTCGGGTTCGGCGCGCCGGCAAGCCAGCGGCTGCCGTCGGGTCCGCCAAGCACGTTGCGCGGGGTGTGGCACTCGCCGCAATGGGCCATGGCCTCGGCGATGTAGCGGCCACGTTCCTGCGCGGGCGACAGCTCGCCGCCGATTGCCCAGTCGGAATTCAGGTACAACAGCTTCCACATGCCCACCGAACGGCGGATGTTGAAGGGAAAACCCAACTCATGCGCCGGGCTGGGCGTCGCATCGGGCGGCAAGGTAGCCAGATAGGCGTGCAGATCGGCGATGTCCTGCAGCTCCATGTGGGTGTAGGCGCCATAAGGCAAGGCGGGGTAGTAATGCTGCCCCTCGGGCGAGACGCCGTGTTTCAGCGCGTTCACCAGATCAGACAACGGCCATGCGCCGATGCCATGTTCGGGGTCGGATGAGATGTTCGGCGCAATGAACGTGCCAAAATCCGTCACGAACCGCTGACCACCAGAAAGAACCAGCTCGGCCTCGCCTGTGGCACCGGGGGCGGTGTGGCAGGATGCGCAGCCTGCTGCCGTAAACACGATTTCGCCGCGGGCTGCGTCGCCCTTGAGGTCGGCCACAAGTGCCGGATCACCGCCGCGGGCCGCCGAGGCGAACCAAAGGCCCACGGCCACGATCAGACCGAATACGACCAGATACCCTACGAACCGCCGCATCCAGGCTTCCTTTCCAATCAGGTCCGAGACCAATCACACCGTAAAAATCGACAGATATTTTCCCGAGGATACCGAATTGCGGATGACTGGCCAGCGGGCATTTTTCCCATCACATGGTTTTGCTCAACGTGTGGGCAGCGTCAGCCAGTCTGGCCAGCCGAGCACGCGTTCAATGATCACCAGCGTCAGACAGGCGAGTACGATCCCCACCACCAGCTTGACGCGGTCCATCGACGGCGGGTTGGCGACCCAGCCGCGCATGCGGACAAGCCAGCCAAGGTAGTTCACGGTGTCGCCCCGTTTGCGGTGACCCCGTCTGCGGTGACCCCGTCTTCGGTCAACCGCACCTTGCCGATATAGGGCAGGTTGCGGTTGCGTTGGGCAAAGTCGATGCCATAGCCCACGACGAATTCATCGGGGATCTGAAAGCCGGTCCATGTGGCCCTGATATCTGCCTCGCGCCGAGAAGGTTTGTCGAGCAGCGCGCAGACCTCCAGCCGTGCCGGTTCGCGGGTTAACAACAGATTGCGCACATGCAACAAGGTGAACCCGGTATCGACGATGTCTTCAACCACAAGCACGTCGCGCCCCGCGATTTCACCGCGCAAGTCCTTGAGAATGCGGACTTCGCGGCTGGAATGCATCGCATCGCCATAAGACGACGCCTCCATGAAGTCGACTTCTACCGGCAGGTCCAGTTCCCGTACAAGATCGGCGATGAACACGAAGGATCCGCGCAACAGACCGACCACGACCAGCTTGTCGGTGCCGGCGAAATGCGCGGTGATATCGCGCGCAAGGCCCTCGACCCGCGCCGCAATGGCCTTGGCGCTGATCATCTGATCGATCACATATTGGTGTGAGGTCATGCCCGGCCCCCCTTTACTTGGCCCCAGTCAATACTCAATACCAAAGACGAAGTCACCGAGAGAGACGATGCCCAGCCATCACGAAACACGTGTCGTGCCCTACAGCGCCAGCCAGATGTATGATCTGGTGGCCGATGTTGCGTCATATCCGCAGTTTCTGCCGTGGAATTCTGCTGCCCGCATCCGCAGCCGCCGACCGATCGACGGACCTGATGGCAGGGGCGAGATGATGGAGGCGGATCTGGTGATCAGCTTCAAGGTCTTCCGCGAGCGTTTTGGCAGCCGGGTCAACCTGTGGCCCGAGTCCAGGCGGATCGAGACCGAATACCTTGACGGCCCGTTCCGGCACATGCAGTCGACCTGGGCCTTTCGCGATGTGGACGACGGATGCGAGATCACGTTCGACGTCGATTTCGAGTTTCGCAACGCCTTGCTGCAAGGAATCATCGGGATCGTCTTCACCGATGCGATGTTGCGCGTGGTGCGCGCGTTCGAGCGGCGGGCGGCAGCGCTTCATGGCCCGCAAGGGCGAACCGGCGCAACCGGGACAACGGCAATCTGACGCGGGCAACACGACCTGTCGGACCGCAAACCGAATGTGAAGGGGGTGCCCTTGCAGCCCCCGTCACGCGGAACTAAGACTCTGTCAATGATCGCACGATTATCTTGCGACCACCGAACAGAGGCATCTCTCCATGCGCGACCCCGTTGATCACTACATGAACACCCTTGTTCCCATGGT
>JANPKV010000212.1:0-6010 GCA_031426185.1 Rhodobacterales bacterium
CGCCATCACCCCCCAACCCGTGGCACCTTTCGGGGCAAGCGTCGAATCCGCCTTCAAAAGGGCGGTCCCGGCGATATCCAGATGACACCAGGGCATGTCGGGCTTGACGAACCGCGCAAGAAACTGTGCCGCCGTGATCGCGCCGCCATCGCGACCGCCCACGTTCATCATGTCGGCGATGCGCGATTTCAGCTTGGCGTCATAGGCCTCGCCCATCGGCATCCGCCACGCGCCTTCGCCCTCGGCCTCGCAGGCCTTCAGAAGCGCGTTGCAGAAGTCGTCATTGTTGGAAAAGACGCCGGTGTTTTCATGGCCCAGCGCCACGATGATGGCCCCGGTCAGTGTGGCCAGATCCACCATCGCCTGCGGCTGGAACCGGTCTTGGGCGTACCACATCACGTCGGCCAGAACCAAACGGCCCTCGGCATCGGTGTTGATGACCTCGATCGTGTCGCCCTTCATCGATCTGACGACGTCGCCGGGACGTTGCGCGCGACCGTCGGGCATGTTTTCGACCAGCCCGACCAGGCCCACTACATTCGCGCGTGCCTTGCGCATGGCCAGCGTCCGCATGACGCCCGCGACAACCGCGGCCCCGCCCATGTCCATCGTCATGTCTTCCATGCCGCCGGCCGGCTTGATGGAAATGCCGCCCGTGTCGAACACCACGCCCTTGCCGATCAGCGCCAGCGGGGCAATCCCCTTCTTGCCGCCATTCCACTGCATGATCACGACCTTGGACGGCGCATCGGACCCCTGCCCCACCCCCAGAAGTGCTCCCATGCCCAGCGCGCGCAGATCGTCCTCTTCGAGGATTTCGACGTCCAGGCCCAGTTCCTGCATGGCCGCAAGCCGTGCCGCGAAATCCTCGGTGGTCAGCACATTGGCAGGCTCGTTGACCAGATCGCGGGTGAAAAAGATGCCTTCCGCGACGGCCGCCATCGGCCCCGCCCGCGATGCCACCGCCTCCGGGTCGGCCACCATCATGGTGACAGGCCCCACGACCTTGGCCTCGGCCGTCTTGTGAACGGCAAAGTCATAGGCCCGCACCGCAAGGCCAAAGGCGATGTCGGCGGCACGCGGATGCGCATCGGCCAACAGCGTCAACCCGGTCGGCGTCACCGCGCGCGCCAGTGTCGCCCCGGCCTTGCGCGCCGTGGCCTGATCCACCCTGCGCGCCAGCCGGACCACGATCACCGCCTCGGCGGCAAGGCCCGAAGGGTAGGCAAGATCCATCGCCTCGCCCGGCTTCAGTTTGGCAAAGCCATCCGATGCCAGCACCCGCGCGATCGCACCCCGCGTCAGCCGGTCGATACGGCGCAGCGCCACGCCCAAGGTCGACCCCGCATCCGCAAAGACCGCGATGCGACCGGGAATTGTCTCGACCGCCTGCAGGTCCAAATTGCGAAACTGGATCGGAACCGGATGGGACATCAACGCTCTCCTGGGACAAATGGGCCCTAGCGGAAGTAGGAGCGCCGTCGGCAAAGCCTAGCCTTTGCTTCCAAAATTGACCAGATGGGAGTTTTACGCGGCGACGATATCCGCTACCGTGCCGCCAAAGCGGCCCAGAACAAGGCCGATGATCGAGGCGGGGCGGGACTTGGGGCGATTTGACCGGTATCTGTTGGCACAGCTTTTGGCCCTGTTCGGCTTCTTTTCGCTTGTGCTGGTCGGCGTCTACTGGATCAACCGCGCGGTGTCGCTGTTCGAACAACTGATCGGCGACGGACAGTCGGCGCTGGTATTCTTTGAATTTTCGCTGCTGACCCTGCCCAACGTGATCCGCCTCGTGCTGCCGATCTCGGCGTTTGCGGCGACCGTCTACGTGATCAACCGCCTGGCCTCTGAAAGTGAGCTCGTGGTGGTGCAGGCGACGGGATTTTCGGTTTTTCGCCTTGCACGCCCGATCCTGATCTTTGGAGGGATCGTCGCGGTGATGCTGATGATCCTGACGCATTTCCTGGTGCCGGCCAGCCGGTCGGCGCTGGCCCTGCGCACCGCCGAGATCACCGAGAACATCACGGCGCGGTTCCTGAACGAGGGGCAGTTCATGCATCCAAGCTCCGGCGTCACGCTCTACATCAAGACCATCGCCCCGAACGGCGAACTGCGCGATCTGTTCCTGTCCGATGACCGCGATCCGCAAAAGCGCGTTGTCTACACGGCTCGACGCGCCCTGCTGGCGCGCGGCGAAACGAGCGATGGAACCGGCGCATCGACCGGCCCCAAACTGCTGATGTTCGACGGCATTTCGCAGACCGTGACGGGACCGGAGCGCCGGCTTGCCATCACCCGCTTTGCCGATTTCACCTATGATCTGGCGGCACTGATCAAGATCGGGACAAAGTCGGGGCGTTCGCTCGAGGAGCTGCCGACGCTGACCTTGCTGAACCCGACGCCCGAACTCGTCGAGGAAATCGGCAAAAGCCGCGCCGTCTTTCTGCACGAAGGCCATGCGCGGTTCGCCGCACCGCTGCTGGCGCCAATGGGGGCGGCACTGGCCTATGCCTGCCTGATGCTGGGCGGCTTCAGCCGCTTTGGGCTTTGGCGGCAGATCGCGGTGGCCGTGGGTCTGCTGATCCTGGCACAAATGGCCAATACCGCCGCCACCTCCGCCGCAATGCGCAGCGAGACGGCCTGGGCGCTGGTCTATGCGACACCCGTGATCGGGTTCCTGATCGCGCTTGCCCTGATGGCTTATGCCCAGATGCCCCGCCGTCGCGGGCGTGACGGTTTGGCGTCGGCAGCTGCGGGAAGTGCCGCATGACCCTGAGCCTTTACATCGCGCGGCGGTTTCTGGGCATGGTGGCCAGGGTCGTCATGATCTTTTTCGGCATCCTTCTTCTGATCGACATGATCGAGCAGTTGCGCCGGTTCGGTGATGCCAACCTGGGCCTCGTGCAGGCGCTGCATCTGTCGTTGCTGAACGTGCCGGAATCGCTTTACCGGATATTGCCGCTGATCATGATCATCGCGTCGATGGTGCTGTTCCTGAACCTTGCGCGGTCCTCGGAACTGGTGGTCGTGCGGGCCTCGGGCCGCTCCGGCATGCGGTTTCTGGCCACGCCGATCCTGTGTTCCTTGCTGATCGGCTGTTTCATGGTGGCGGTCATCAATCCGATGGTCGCGGGCACGAGCAAGGCCTATGCCGACGCACGGCTGCGCCTGACGCAAGGTCAGGGCAGCGTGCTTTCGGTCTCCGACAGCGGGCTTTGGCTGCGACAGGGTTCGTCGGACAACCAGACCGTGGTGCGGGCGGCGCGGTCCAACGCGGA
This sequence comes from Rhodobacterales bacterium, assembly GCA_031426185.1. Classification (GTDB taxonomy): domain Bacteria; phylum Pseudomonadota; class Alphaproteobacteria; order Rhodobacterales; family Rhodobacteraceae; genus JAJNPS01. Next base: position 3,279 of record JANPKV010000212.1, read on the forward strand.
CGGCTCGGAACTCAACGACGTGACATTCTTGATCTTTGCGCCTGACGGCCAGCCGATCCGGCGCATCGAAACCGAAAACGCCATCCTGGAACCCGGCGCCTGGGTGATCAGGAACCCCAAGGTCTGGGACCTGACCGCGATCAACCCCGAAAACACCATCGTCCCGCAGCTGAGCGATATCCGCCTCGCCTCGGAATTGACGGTCGACTACATTCGCGACAGTTTCGGGGCACCGTCCTCCATTCCCTTCTGGCAACTGCCGGAGTACATTTCGGGCCTTGAGACGGCGGGCTTTTCGGCGCGCGCGCATCGGGTCTGGCTGCAGATGGAACTGGCGCAGCCACTGCTTTTGGCGGCGATGGTGCTGGTGGCGGCAGGCTTCACGATGCGGCATGTGCGGTTCGGGTCGACCGGGGTGATGGTCCTTTTGGCGCTATTGGCGGGGTTCGCGATCTTTTTCTTGCGCAACTTTACACAGGTGCTTGGCGAGAACGGCCAGATCCCCGTCGTGCTTGCGGCGTGGACCGCCCCGTTGGCGGCGGCGCTGATGGCGCTGGGATTGCTGCTGCATCTGGAGGATGGCTGACATGGGGTGGCCTGTCCTGTCCCCCTTGAGGTGGCTCGTCGCAGCCATTTTGCTGGCCTGCACCGCCCCGTCCGTCTACGCGCAGGATGAGGCCAGCCTGGTCGCGGACAGCCTGCGGATCGACAGTGACAGCGTCCTGATCGCCGAAGGCTCGGTGGTGGTCTTCTTCAAGGGCCGCACGCTGAAGGCCAGTCGCGTCATCTATGACCGGCCAGCCGACCGCCTGGTGATCGAGGGGCCGATCGTGCTGACGGACGGTGCCGACACGCTGATCCTTGCCAGTCAGGCCGATCTTGCCGCCGACCTGTCCGAAGGCATCCTGCAAAGCGCGCGCGTCGTGCTGAACCGCCAGCTGCAACTGGCCGCATCGCGGGTCATGCGCGTCGGCGGGCGCTATACCGAACTTGACCGCGCAGTCGCCTCGTCCTGCCAGGTTTGTGCGGAAAACCCGGTCCCATTGTGGGAAATCCGGGCGCGGCGGATCGTGCATGACCAACTTGAACGCCAGATCTATTTCGACGGGGCGCAGATGCGCCTCGCAGGCGTGCCGGTCCTTTACCTGCCCCGCCTGCGGATGCCTGACCCCACGCTGGAGCGCGCAACGGGATTCCTGATGCCGACGCTGCGAACGACATCGCAACTGGGCACCGGGCTGAAGCTGCCCTATTTCATCAGGCTCGGGGACAGCGCCGACCTGACGCTGACACCCTATGTCTCGACCAAAGCGGCGCAGACGCTGGAACTGCGGTATCGCCAGGCATTCCGCACCGGCACCATCGAGGCGGTGGGCGCGTGGAGCAACGACCAGATCGTCGACGGGCGGCGCGGCTATGCCAATGTCACAGGTGATTTCCTGTTGCCCGGGGCCTTTTCGCTTGGGTTCCAGTTCGAGGAAACCACCGACGACGCCTATCTGCTCGATTACGGGATCTCCGACAAGGACGAGCTGGAAAGCAACGTCGTGATCTCGCGCACGCGCCGCAACGAATACATCCTGGGCAAGCTGTCACGCTTTGACACGCTGCGCGACGACGAGGACCCCGAAACGATCCCCTCGCTGATTGCCGATGTCACCTTTCAGCGGCGCTTTGGCCTTGGCGTGTTTGGCGGCACCGGCGGATTCCGGTTCCAGACCCATTCCCATACCCGCACGTCGCAATCGATCCTGGATGGCACCGACCCCGACAGCATCGCCGACGGCCGCGACATGTCGCGCATTTCGGTGGCAGCCGACTGGCGCAAAAGCTGGATTCTGCCGATGGGGTTCGAGGGCACAATTGCCGGCGAAATCGCCGCCGATGCCTATCAGGTGGATCAGGACGCGGTCTATGCGGGCCAGTCGACGCAGCTGAGCGGGACGGTGGCGACCGAACTGCGCTGGCCTTTGGCCAAAACGACGGCGCGAGGCGGCACGCAGGTGCTGGAACCCGTGGTGCAGCTGCTCTGGTCGCCGCCCGATGACGACGATATCCCGAACGAGGATTCCACTCTGGTCGAGTTCGACGAAGGCAACCTCTTCTCGCTTGACCGTTTTCCAGGGTCGGACGAGACCGAAAGCGGCACCCGCCTGAATACCGGGATCAGCTGGACGACGTTTCATCCCGACGGCTGGTCCCTTGGCATCACCGGCGGGCGCGTCTGGCGCGAGGCGGATACAGGGCAGTTCGGCCCATCATCCGGTCTGGACGGGCAGAATTCGGACTGGCTTGGCGCGGTCCAGTTGACCACGGCAGAGGGGCTGCTGGTCACCGGGCGCGTGCTTTTCGACGACAGTTTCGAGGCCACGAAATCCGAGGTCAGGCTGGATGTGACGCGCGACCGCTATGCGGTATCGGGCAGCTATCTCTGGGCGGTGGCGGATGTCAGCGAAGACCGTCCCGTTCCGACCTCGGAACTAACGATGGATGCCAAGTACAAACTGACACCGAACTGGACCAGCAAGCTGTCGGGACGATATGATTTTCAGGCCGACCGCGGCACGGTTGCCGGCATGGGATTTGCCTTTCGCAACGAATGCCTGCTGGTCGATCTTTCCCTCTCGCGTCGGTTCACGTCCTCGACTAGTGTGAAGCCGACCACAAGTTTCGACCTGTCCTTCGATCTATTGGGCTTTGGCGGCAAAGAGGCGGCGGGCCCGGCGCGCGTA
>JANPKV010000213.1:0-4130 GCA_031426185.1 Rhodobacterales bacterium
CGGGGTCTTGCGCAGGGGTTGGAAGATGTCGCCCCGCGCCTCGCCTGCCAGCGTGCCCAGGGTGACGGGCGTGTAGGGCGGGCGAAAGGTGGTGGTCCCGACGGCCGGGATCTCGGCGTTCAGGGCCTGGGACAGGACGGCGAGGCCGTTGATGTTGGATAACTTGCCCTGATCGGTCGCCATCCCAAGCGTGGTGTAGCGCTTGGTATGCTCCACGCTTTCATAGCCTTCGCGGGCTGCAAGCTGCACATCCGACACTTTCACATCGTTCTGGTAGTCCAGCCACATCTTGGCGCGGAGCGCTGGTGCGGCACCTTGCGGCATGACCCAGACCGGGTGGATGTTGTCCGTGTGCCCGGCCTCTGGCGGGCTACCGCCAGCTGCGCCCGTCGCCGCTGCCGCACCGGATGCCAGTGCCTGATCGGTGCCGAACAGCCCCGCGGCGGCACCTGCCGCGGTGACCATCGCGCTGCCATCGTGGTTGAGAGGGGGACGCGCCGGATCGGGGATGAAGGCGGCGATGGTGTCGTCCCAGGTCAGCTTGCCGCCGCAGTGGGACCACAGATGGACCACGGGCGACCAGCCGCCGGACATGGCGACCGCATCACAAGCGATCTCCTCGGTCACGGCCCCCTCGCCCGCATGCAGGCACAGCGACACGCCGGTCACGCGCTTGGACCCCTGAACCCTGGCAATGGCGCGACCGGTTTCCACACGGATGCCCAGCGCGCGGGCCTTTGTGGGCAGCGGGCCCGTGGCCTCGGTCCGCGCATCCACGATCACCGGCACTTCCAGCCCTGCCTCTTTCAAGGCGATGGCTGTGCGGTAGGCGTCGTCGTTATTCGTCACCACGACAGTGCGGTCGCCGGGACTGACGGCATAATTCACCACATAGTCGCGCACCGCCGAGGCCAGCATGACACCGGGCACATCATTGCCGGCAAATGCCAGCGGGCGTTCGATCGCACCGGTCGCGATCACGATGCGCGCGGCACGGATGCGCCACAGCCGCTGTTTCGGGCGCCCGTCGCCGGGTGTGTGGTCCGCGATGCGTTCGTCCGCGAGGACATAGCCGTGATCGTAGACCCCTGCCCCGGTCGTGCGGGTGCGGATGGTGACATTCTCCATGCGTGCCAGGGCATTGATCGTCACGGCAGCCCAGGATTCCGGGGAATGGCCGTCGATCAGGTCGGCGTCCACCATCGCCCGCCCGCCCAGATGCGCCGCCTGCTCCAGCACGATCACCCGTTGGCCCGCTGTTCCTGCCGCCAAGGCCGCCTGCAGACCGGCCACGCCACCGCCCACGACCAGCAGATCGCAAAACGCATAGGCCTGTTCGTAGCGGTCGGCGTCGCGCTGTTTCGGCGCACGGCCAAGCCCGGCAGAGTGGCGGATGATGGGCTCGAACAGGTGCTTCCATGCGGCCCGGGGATGGATGAAGGTCTTGTAGTAAAAGCCCGCCGGCAGGAACCGCGCGACATAGTTGTTGACGACGCCCACATCGACCTCAAGGCTGGGCCAGTGGTTCTGGCTGGCAGCCTGCAGGCCGTCGAACAGTTCGGTCGTGGTGGCGCGCTGGTTCGGCTCAAGCCGGTCGCCGGAGCCCAGGTTCATCAGGGCGTTCGGCTCTTCCGGACCGGAGGCCACGATGCCGCGCGGGCGATGGTACTTGAAACTGCGCCCCACCAGAATCTGGTCATTGGCAAGCAGTGCCGAGGCCAGCGTATCCCCCTGCAATCCGCGCATGCGCTTGCCGTTGAAGGTGAAGTCCTGCGCGGTGGAGCGGTCGATCAGACGACCGCCGCGTGAAAGGCGGGTGCTCATGTGGGTTCCCAGTTCGGACGGCGGACCTTGATGCTGGCGATCACGTCAGGGGGCGGGCCTGAGGTTTGTGCAGGATAGGTGCCGAACACCTCAAGCGTTGCGGTGCAGCGGGCGGCAAGGAACCACTTGCCGCAGCCATAGGCATGACGCCAGCGTTCAAAATGCACGCCTTTGGGGTTTTTGCGGGCAAACATGTAGGATTCGAACTGGTCATCGGATGATCCCGGCCCGTGGCGTTTCAGATGCGCCTCGTAGCCCGGAGCGAGTTCGGTTTCCTCGGCGGTGACACCACAACAGGGGCAGGTCAGTGTCAGCATGTCATGGCTCCGCTGGTCAGATCGGTGATGCGCCACGCAAAACGGGCGGACACCGCAAGGTGTCCGCCCGATCCGTAACGCGGCGTCGAAAGTTTATTCGGTGACAGGCGCCGTTGTGCCGGTGCCGGGTGCGGGTTCGCCAGACTGGCCGCCCGAAGTCGCGTTGCCGGTGCCGGTTGCATTGGGCGTCTCTTCCAATGTGCCGGTGCCGGTTGGAGCGGGTGCGGTCGTGCCATCTGCGGTTGCAGGAGAGGTCTCGGTCTCGGGCGAGGCGGCATTCGTATCACCAGTGGTGGTGCCGGTCGCAGGCGCATCGGTTTCGATCTGGGCCGCCGGTTGCGTCGGCTGGTCGCCGTCCGCGTTGTAGAATGCATATCCCAGGCCTGCGACGACCAGAAAGATGGCGGCGACGGCAAGGGCCGTGCCGACGCCGCTGCTGTCGCGGCGGGCCGTGCGTGCGTCATGCGTCGTGCCGGTCTGTCCGGTCTGGTGGGGCGTCGAGCTGCTCGGGATGGTGCTGGTCGGCCGGTTGACGGCCGCGTTGGGGTTGTTGTTCGAGGGGCGATATTCGTCGGCCATGGGGGTGAATCCTTTGATGGGGGTATCTGCCCATCAACAAGATTCAACGGCATCTGGTTCCCGTTCAAGTATCGCGCTGGTTGCAGGAAGCTTGACGTCAACATGTCCAGGACCCGCAACCCATGGTTTTGTTCATGAAAAGATCGCCGTAACCCCATTGCAGGGTCGAAATGGCGGCCGCGCCCACCTCTGTCATCCGTGCCGGCGTGCTCCTCCGCTCCAGGCGCGCGAAAAGGCGGCCGATTGCCTCGAGGTTATGGTCGTAGTCGCGGGTGGCGGTCTCATTGTCTTCCGGACCGACGGACGGTCGCATGAGGGGACGCCCTTCACGGTAAGAAAGATTGGCGCGCGTGATCAGCACAAGACCCTGCAGAAGATGGGTCTGGTAGGCCTGCCGCGCCGCCGCGTTGACCGCAAATGCCGCCAGAACAAAGCCGGTGCCCACCGCGCCGGCGCGCGAAAAATGCCCCGGGTCCTGCGCGATCAGGGCAAGCACAGAGATCGCGAGCCAGACCGCGATTGCCGCGACGATCAGCCAACGCGAACGATGCGCCAGCGACTCCGTGGTCAGAAGCCGCGTGACGATCTGGTCAAGCGCGTTCATGGCGCGGGGATCCTGACTTCAAGACCGTTCTTCTTGTCGCGCGCGACGCAGATCAGAACGGTCCCGACGGCCGAGGTCGTCGACGCAAGCACCGAGTGCCAGGCAAAATCGCGACCGGTATTCAATGCGCCACCCCCGCCGCCACGGACTCGTCGATGAAGCGTCCCTCGCGGAAACGCTCCATCCCGAAGGCGGCAGCAAGGGGGCCCGGCTCTCCCTTGGCCATCAATTCGGCCATCGCCCAGCCTGACCCCGGGATCGCCTTGAACCCACCCGTGCCCCAGCCGCAATTGATGAAGCAGTTGCCCAGGGGCGTCTTGGAGATGATCGGACTGCGGTCGCCGGTCATGTCGACGATGCCGCCCCACTGGCGCAGCATCTTGAGGCGCGACAGCATGGGGAAGGTTTCGATCAGGGCGCGGAGCGTCTCTTCGATGTGGTGGAATGACCCGCGCTGGGTAAAGTTGTTGAATCCGTCTGTGCCGCCACCGATGACCATCTCGCCCTTGTCGGACTGGCTCATGTAGCCATGCACGGTGTTGGCCATCACGACGACATCCATGCAGGGCTTGATCGGCTCCGATACCAGTGCCTGCAGGGCCACTGCCTCGACCGGCAGGCGGAACCCGGCCATGTCGGCGACCTGACCCGAATGGCCCGCCACGACGATGCCCATCTTCTTGCAGCCGATATGGCCCTTGGTGGTGTCCACGCCCGTCACGACGCCGTTTTCGGACCGCACGCCCGTGACTTCGCATTGCTGGATGATGTGCATGCCCATGTCGCTGCAGGCGCGCGCATAGCCC
>JANPKV010000214.1:0-9806 GCA_031426185.1 Rhodobacterales bacterium
CAGTCCGACCAATGCCCCCGCGACCAGCCACAGCGCTGCAAGCAAAAGCGCCCCCGGTATCCCGATCGCCCCGGCGGCAAGGCCCCAAAGGGCACTTCCCGCAGCCATTCCCCCGAATGCGGCCATCTGGTAGAACGCAAGCGTGCGGCCCAGGACCCAGCGCGGGGAGGAAAGCTGCACCGTGACGTTGAACAGCGACAGCGTCATGACCCAGGCCGCCCCCGCGAGCGCCACCGCGGGCAGGCCCGTCCAGAGGCTTGAGCTGGCCGCAAGCACAACAAGGGCAAGCGCAAAGCACGCAAAGCCAAGGCGGATCACGCCTTCACCCCCAAGGCGGATGCGTATCGCCGCATTTGCAAACCCGCCGCCAAGCGCCCCCAGTCCCAACGCGCCGAGCATCAGGCCATAGGTCACGGCATCACCGTTCATCCGGTCACGCGCCACGATGGGAAGCAGTGCCATCACGCTTACCGCGCCAAGCCCGAACAGGCACGAGCGCAGCATCACGCGCATCAGGTTGGGTGACAGCAGGACGTAGCGCAGCCCGGCCGGAACCGCCATCGCGAAGGGTTCTCGCGGCAGGGTCTGGGCTGGTGGGGTGGGCTTCCACCACCAGATCGCGGCGATGATCGGGAAATACGAGACGGCGTTGACCAGGAAGGCCGCCGCGGCACCAAAGGCCGCGACAATGGCACCGCCCGCCGCAGGGCCGATCGAGCGCATCAGGTTGAACCCCATGCTGTTGAGAGAGACCGCCTCGGGGACCTCGTCGCGCGGGACAAGTTCGCCGACCGAAGCCTGCCAGGACGGGTTGTAAAAGGCCCCTCCGATGCCGATCACGAAGGTGAAGGCGAGCAGCGACCATTCGTTCAGCACCCCCGTCCGAGCGGCCAGAACAAGGCATACGGACGTGACCGCCATCAGTATCAGGGAGGCAAGCATCACGCGCCGGCGGTCAAAGCTGTCGGCCAAGGCGCCCGCGGCAAGAGCAAAGATAAGGATGGGCAGCGTTCCCGAGGCTTGGACAAGGGCGATAAGGCCGGGCGACGATGTCAGCGACGTCATCGTCCATGCTGCGGCGACGCCCTGCACGAGTCCGCCAAAGTTCGACATCTGGGACGCCGCCCAAAAGCGCCGGAAATCTGCGTGCCGGAGCGGTTTTAGGGCGGAGGGGCGGTGCAACATTATGATACTCCGCAGCAATTGAGCGCCGCCCGGGCAGAAAGGTCAAGCCGGGAGGCGCATGGAAGCGGAGGGGTCTGACGCCAAGGCCGCATGCGCAGGTGTCGCACGTCCTCTCGCCGTCACCACCTAACCACCGCGTCGGGCTGGCGACACCAGACCGGCCGCGGCAATGTTCAGGGTCCATTTCCGAAGGATCTATCTGAGTTGGAGAACCGCCGCACCGATGCGGGCGCGCACATCCGGCGGTTCTGCGGCCACCGCACGGGCAATTGCCAACAGATCTTGTCTGGCGGCATGCAGCTTGTCGATGAGTGCGACCACCACAGCCAACGCCGCATCGTCCAGATCAAGGTCCTCTGCCAGATTGCACAGCACCTGCATCCGCGCCACGTCATCCTGCCGGAAGACAAGCCCCGAGACTTCCTTATCTGCGCGGCGCAGGGGAACGATGATCTCGGTCTCGACAAAGACGACCAGACGCGTGCGCGTCAAACCGGCGACGGTGGCAATGACTTCGTCTTCGGTCAGATGGTCGGTCATGACTGGGCCTCGTTCAGCATCTCCGCGCGCGGGTCATGGGCATGTTCTTTCCGCCATTCCGTCAGGAAATCGCGCAATGTGTCGTCAATGACCGGCGGCGCCACGATGCGCAGTTCGACAAGCTGATCGCCGGCGGTCTGTCCACCGGGCCGCGACACGCCCCGACCGCGCATCCGCAGGATACGGCCAGAGCTGGCACCCTTGGGAATGGTCAGGGTAACGGGCCCGTCGATCGTGGGGGTCACGACCTTTCCCCCCAGAACGGCCTCGTCAAAGGTGATCGGCAGGGTCAACTTTATGTCGTCCTGCTCGCGCCGAAACACGCCATGCGGGCGCACCGACAGCGTGATGAGGGCGTCCCCCGCCGGACCGCCGCCATAGCCCGCACCACCCTTGCCGCGCAGGCGCAAGGTCTGGCCGTCATGGGCGCCTTGCGGGATCTTGACGGAAATGCCGTTGCCATCGGGCAGGGTGATCTGCATCTCGCCGCCACGCACGGCATCCAGGAAGGGCACCTGAAGCGCGTAGTGCAGGTCGGGGCCGGGGGCGGCGAACGTCCCGTGCTCGCGCGGGTTGCCAAAGCCGCCGCCGCCGCGCGTCCGCTGACGCAGGATCTCGGCGAAGATATCGGCCGGATCGCCACGCGCCTCAAAACCACGTCCCTGCTGATAGGGGCTGCCAGCCGCCTCGGCAAAGTCGCGGTAGTACTGGCGCTGCGGACGTTCCGCACCCGTGGCATCGATTTCACCGGCATCGAACCTTGCGCGTGTTTCGGGGTCCTTCAACACTTCGTAAGCCGACGAGATGGCCTTGAACCGGGACTCGGCACCGGCATCATCGGGATGCAGATCGGGGTGGCTGGTGCGGACCAGTTTGCGGTAGGCCTTCTTGATGTCGTCTGCGGTGGCGGACCTGGTCAGGCCAAGCGCTTCATAGGGATCGGTGGTCATGCATCATATTCCTGCCTGAACGTCAGCGGCGGCAATCTTTGTCAGTCTGCACAAGATAGCCGTTTCGCCCGGGATCCGCATCAGGGGCGAAACCGGAGGGCGCGCGCCTGAACGAACCCCGGCATTCTGGCCCTGATATGCCGCAGGCTATTGCCTGGCCGCGACCCGCAACACCGCCGCGAGTGTGGCCAGGGCCAGCGTCTGCGCCTCGCCGACGCCAAGCATCTCGTCGTCGTCGCGCACGTCGGACCGACGCAAAGAGCATCGCCACTCCCCCGAAGGCCGCGCCCGCCCATGGATCGAAAAGTGCCAGCCGGGCAGCGCCGCGATCACCAGTGCCACGATGGCATCGGTAGAAGCCGCGATGTCGTCTGGAACCTGGCCAGCCGCCGCGGCCACCGGAAAGCTTCCGCGCAGCGCTTCGGCAACCTCTGCGGTCAAGCCCGCATCCGCATAACTTGTGGCCTCAACCCTCTTTGCCAGGCGTTCACGATCAATTGGTGGCATGGTCTTGCTCCCTGTCTTGTCCTGTTGGAACGGCAACTTCGCAGGCGGACCGGCGCAGATGGCCGACCGACGTCCAACGCCTGAACGATAGCACGCTGCCACCAGGCGGCTTTGATCCGTGTCAATGTTTGCGGATTCAAGACGGGGGATAATCACGCTGCATTTGAAGCAACCTTAAGGGAGCGACGGTCATGACGGGATCTGCACGACGGGTTATGTGGTTCGAAGAACTTTCGCGGGCGGACGTCGCACTCGTAGGGGGCAAGAACTCGTCACTTGGCGAAATGGTCCGGCAACTGGGGCCAAAGGGCATCAAGGTGCCGCCGGGATTTGCCACCACCGCCGAAGCCTTCAGCGACTACCTGACCGCAAATGGTCTGGACGATATGATCGCCGCGACCCTGGCACGGCTTGAGGCGGGCAAGATCTTGCTGCCCGAGGCCGGAACCTCGATCCGCAGCGCGATCAAGGCCGGCGAGTTCCCCGAACGGACCCGCAGCGAGATCGTCGCCGCCTTCCGCGAACTGGCCCGCCGCACGGGATCAAAGGATCTTTCGGTCGCCGTGCGCTCCAGTGCCACCGCCGAGGACCTGCCGGATGCCAGCTTTGCCGGACAGCAGGAAACCTATCTGAACGTGCGTGGCGAGGCGGCACTTCTGGACACCTGCCGCCGGTGCTATGCGTCACTCTTTACCGACCGGGCGATCACCTACCGGATGCTGAAAGGCTTTGGCCATACCAAGGTCGCGCTGTCGATCGGCGTGCAACTGATGGTGCGCTCCGACATCGGGGGTTCTGGCGTGATGTTCTCGATCGACACCGAGTCAGGGTTCGACGAAGTCGTCCTGATCAACGCCGCCTGGGGTCTGGGCGAGAACGTCGTGCAAGGCGCGGTGAACCCGGATGAATATCAGGTCTTCAAACCCTTGCTGTCGAACCCGGCACTATCCCCCATCGTCGAAAAGAAGCTGGGCGAGAAAGAGCAGAAGATGGTCTATGCCGGCACGACCGGCGGCGAGACCAAGAACGTGCCGACATCCAAGGCCGAACGTGCACGCTATGTGCTGAACGATGCCGAGATCCTGGAACTTGCGCGCCAGGCCTGCACCATCGAGGCGCATTACGGCCAGCCGATGGACATGGAATGGGCCCGCGACGGCGAGACCGGCAACCTCTATATCGTGCAGGCCCGTCCCGAGACGGTGCAATCGCGCGCCAAGGTCGGCGTGCTGAAATCCTACCACGTCACGTCGCATGGCGCGACGCTGCTCAAGGGCCTCAGCGTGGGCGAGGCGGTCGTGTCGGGCACGGTCTGCCTGATCGAGAACGCCCGCGACATCGACCAGTTCATCGACGGCGCAATCCTTGTCACCTCGACCACCGACCCTGACTGGGTGCCGATCATGAAGCGCGCGGCGGCGATCATCACCGATCATGGCGGGCGTACCTCGCATGCCGCCATCGTCAGCCGAGAGCTTGGCTTGCCGGCTGTGGTGGGGTGCGGCAATGCAACCGAGGTCTTGCACAGCGAGCAGGAGGTGACGCTGTCCTGCGCTGAGGGCGAAGAGGGGTTCATCTATGCCGGAACCTCGGAATTCACGGTCGAGGAACTGCATTACGACGCCGTGCCGGATACCCGCACCAAGATCATGCTGAACCTGGCAAATCCTTCTGCGGCGTTCCGCTGGTGGCATCTGCCCACCGACGGTGTCGGCCTGGCGCGGATGGAATTCGTGATCAACAACGCGATCAAGGTCCACCCCCTTGCCCTGACCCGGTTCGACGACCTGAAGGACGACGCCGCGCGGGCAGAGATCGAGACCATGACGAAAGGCTATGCAAACAAGCCCGATTACTTCGTCGATCACCTGGCACGCGGTCTGTCGCGCATCGCGGCCTTCTGCTTTCCCAAGCCCGTCATCGTCCGGATGAGCGATTTCAAGACCAATGAATACGCCAACCTTCTGGGCGGCCGGCAGTTCGAGCCCACCGAGGAAAACCCGATGATCGGCTTTCGCGGCGCCTCGCGGTATTACTCGCCGCGCTACAGGGACGGCTTTGCGCTGGAATGCCGCGCGATCAGAAAGCTGCGCGAGACCATGGGTTTCACCAACGTGATCATGATGATACCGTTCTGCCGGACGCTGGACGAAGCCGACCGCGTTCTTGCGGTGATGGCGGAAAACGGGCTTGTCCGGGGGCAAAACGGGTTGCAGGTCTATGTGATGTGCGAAATACCGTCCAACGTCATTCTGGCGACCGAGTTCGCGCAGCGGTTCGACGGCTTTTCGATCGGCTCGAACGACCTGACCCAGTTGACGCTTGGGGTGGACCGCGATTCCGGTGACCTGGCGGATCTCTTTGACGAACGCGACGCGGCGGTCCTTTGGATGATCAGGACGGTGATCGAAAAGGCCCATGCCGTCGGCGCCAAGGTCGGGCTTTGCGGCCAGGCGCCAAGCAACGATTCCTCCTTCGCGCGATTGCTTGTCGAGGCGGGGATTGACTCCATTTCGGTCACGCCCGACAGCTTTTTCGCGGTAAAGGACCACGTCGCGACCGCCGAACGTGAATTGAGCGGGCAGCGTGGCAACTAGACCACCATTCTGCCTCCGGCGCGGGCGCGGCCGCCCTTGAACTGCGGAACGGTTCCATCCGCAAGGATCGCGCCCGGAGAACGTCATGACGTTTGATCGCCTGAATGTCGCGCTGCTTGTGATCGCCCTGCTTGGTCTGGTGGCCGGACTTGCGCTGCTGCTGGCCGGGCAACCCGACAGGGCCACACTTGCCTGGACTGCCGGCGTGCTGCCCGTCCTGGCTGCCCTAGTGGTGGAGATCATCCGAAGCCTGTGGAAGGGCGAAGTCGGGCTCGACATCGTGGCCGCGCTGTCGATGTCGGCGGCGCTGCTGTTCGGCGAGGCGTTGGCGGCAGCGGTGGTGGCCCTGATGTATTCGGGAGGCACATTCCTAGAAAGCTTTGCCGAGGGCAGGGCGCGGCGAGAAATGAGCGACTTGTTGTCCCGCGTGCCCCGGACCGCCACACGCAACCGCGGCGGCGCATTGGAAGAGGTGCCGCTGGCAGAGATCGCTCCCGACGATCTTTTGCTCATCCGGCAATGCGACGTGGCACCGGTGGACGGCACGGTTGCAAGCGACGGCGCGATGCTTGACCAGGCGGCGCTGACCGGTGAGTCCATGCCTGTCCGGTTGGGCCGGGGGCAAGAGGTCATGAGCGGCTCCACCAATGCGGGCGAGGCGTTCGATCTGCGCGCCACACGGGCAGCGGCCGACAGCACCTATGCCGGGATCGTCCGGCTGGTCGAGGCGGCGCAAGCCTCCAAGGCGCCGATGGCGCGGCTGGCCGACCGCTATTCGATGCTGTTTCTGGCGGTGACGGTTGCGCTTGCCACTGCCGCCTGGTGGTTTACGGGCGACCCGATCCGCGCTGTGGCCGTGCTGGTGGTGGCAACGCCGTGCCCGCTGATCCTTGCCGTGCCTGTGGCGCTGGTGGCTGGCCTGTCGCGAGCGGCGCATTACGGGGTGCTGATCAAGGGCGCGAAACCGCTGGAGGCGCTGGCGCGGATCAAGACGCTGATTCTGGACAAGACGGGCACATTGACCGAAGGGCGACCGCAGATCGTGTCCATCAAGACGTTCGGACATTTGTCCGAGGCTGAGGTCCTGCACTATGCAGCCGCCCTCGACCAGGCGTCCAAGCACCCCATCGCGCAGGCCATCGTTGCGGCGGCGCGCGCAAACGGCGCCTCTTTGCCGATGCCCGAACAGGTGGAGGAAATCCCCGGGGAAGGCGTTGCAGGCACCATCGACGGTCACAAGATCCTGGTCGGTGGGGCAGATTTTGTCGCAGCGCGGGCGCATGCCGCGGACCCGGACGGTGCCGTCATCGCCACAGGGTCGGTCCTGGTGTCCCTGGCCATGAACGGCGAACTGATGGGTCACATTGTGATGGCCGATGCATTGCGGTCTGGCACCGCAGACCTTCTTGCCGGTCTGCGCCGTTTGGGCATCGCGCGCATCCTGCTTGCGACCGGCGACCGCCGCGCTGTTGCCGAGGCGGTCACTGCGGGACTGGGGCTTGACGCGGTCAGGTCGGATCTTACGCCCGATCAGAAGGTGCTGCTTGTCCTGACCGAGCGCAAGAACGGTCCGGTGATGATGGTCGGTGACGGCGTGAATGACGCACCCGCCCTGGCCGCCGCCGACGTCGGTGTTGCGATGGGTGCTAGGGGTGCGGCAGCGTCGGCCGAGGCTGCAGACGTGGTGTTGCTGGTCGATCACCTTGATCGGCTGCTGCCGGGGTTGGAGATTGCCCAACGCTCGCGCCGGATCGCATTGGAAAGCGTCGTGGCGGGGATCGGCCTGTCGGTCCTTGGCATGATCGCTGCGGCGTTCGGCTATCTGACGCCGGTCCAGGGCGCGATCTTGCAGGAAGTAATCGACGTGGCGGTCATCTTGAACGCGCTGCGGGCACTCAGGATCACGCCGCACGTTTCAGGGCGGTCGACGGGCGAGGACGCCGTTTCCCACGGCTGAGCCAACCGTGCTCTCGATCTGCCTGCGCGACCTGGAGCGTCGCCACCGACCCGCTCAACCTGCTTATCCCCATGCCGTGATCAACCCCGGCGTTGCGACGTTTGCGCAAGGCCGCGATGGTGTCGGGGCGTCCATCTAAAGGTCACCGGACGCGACCGCCCCGACAGGACCGTCGCGCCCGAGCGGGACTTTTTCATGCCCGCTCTGATCCAACGCTCCAGTTCCCTTTCGAAAGCGTCCAACAAAGGTCCTGGACGGCAAACTCGGACAACAGGCCGGGGTTGTAGTCACCGTTCACCAGATAGACCGACAGGATGTCGTTCTTGAATTTGGCGGCGGTGATCTCGTGCATGTTCCACGCCTGAAACATCCGGCGACGCTCCGCGCCGCAGGATATGATCTGGATATCCTGGTGTCTCTTGTCCTGCATGATGCGCAGGAAACACCTTCCGATGGCGCTTCGGCTGCCTTCAAGCAGCTGCAGAAAACTGTCCTCTCCGACAACGAGGGCGCCTATCACGACATCGCGTACATTGTTCGCTCTGGATCCCTCCAGGATATTGTCGATCACTGCGGCGCTCAGCCCCTTATGTCGGGATGTGTAGATCAATCTTGTCATTTCCATCGCGCTCGAAAGCGACGATTTGGTTCGAAACTTCTTTGATGCCAATGGATTAAGCTCAGAAGAAAGGAGGTCATCTTCCGCAAAGACAGGTGCGGGCAAATTCCTGAAAATCAACCACTCGGCAAACTCATCCCAAAGATCTTCGGGACTGCAGCTCTGGTGCTGCAGGGCGTCGGCGATCCGCAGCGCGAGATCTCTCGGTGCCCGATCCGGCCACATGAATTGTTGAGAGCGGTGGGGGCCACCGCTGAAAGCGTTATGCACGACCAAAATTTCCTGATTGTTCGCCGACAGCCCCCTCGAAGGTAGCGGTGATTCGGCTTGAGCGTCCTCGCTACCACAGGTCAAAAATTCTCACGACGTCGCACGACACTCTCCTTAAAATTGTTTTTTTGCGCAGCGCGATGCCAGCCGCGAGATGCCGGCAAGATGGCGCGGGGAGGGATCTCCACCCGTCAGCGGGAATGGCGGTACCCCGAAAATATCCCGTGAAAGGATGCGTCGCAGGTGGTCCCGGAAACCAACGAAGGGTCTTTAGTGTTTCCCCTAAAGACCCTGCCGGCATTCCTGAAATCGCCCCTTGTTGGGGACATGTCAGGCGACGTCGGGATACCGGTCGTTCCATCGTGGTCTTCAGGTCGGAGTGACGCCGCCCGAATGCCCTCGACAGAGAACCCCCTCAACGCGAGGGGATCACTTCGGGACAAGCACCGTATCGACGACATTGATGACGCCGTTCGACTGCATGACGTCGGCGATGGTGACCGATCCAATGCTGCCGCTTTCGTCATAAACCATGGCGGTGGCGCCGTTCATCTTGATCGACAGGGCGTCACCCGAGACGGTGGTCAGATTGCAAAATCCGTCCTTGCCCTTTTTGGCGCAGGCCGACAGATCGGACGCGGTCATCGTCCCGGCCAGCACATGCGCGGTCAGGACCTTTGTCAAAAGGCCCTTGTTTTCCGGCATCAGCAGCGTGTCGACGGTGCCTGCGGGCAATGCGGCAAAGGCCGTGTTCACGGGGGCAAACACGGTAAAGGGGCCGGGGCTTGCCAGCGTGTCGACCAGGCCTGCCGCCTGCACGGCGGCCACCAGCGTCGTGTGATCGGCCGAATTGAGGGCATTTTCCACGATGTTCTTGTTTTCAAACATGGCCGCACCGCCGACATCGGGATTGGCGGCAAAGACGGGTGGCGCAAGGGCGAAAGCCAAAGCGGTCAGGGGCAGGAAACGGGTCATGATAAACTCCGGCTGATGGTGGATTTGCAAGTTTCAGGGGAATGAGGGCGGGGTCCGCAAACGCACGCGGACCCCGGGTTGGCCTTACATGGCCGGCAACATTACGGTGTCGATGACGTGGATCACGCCGTTCGACTGCTTCACATCGGCGATGGTGACGGTGGCGACATTGCCCATCTCATCCGTCAGCTTGATCATGTCGCCCT
>JANPKV010000215.1:0-5731 GCA_031426185.1 Rhodobacterales bacterium
GGTCGGCCCATCGGCATCCGTCACCAGACCGATGGAGTTGAAACCACCGGCATTCAGGGCGCCCATGACTTCGGCCACCCGCGCATAGGGGATGGCCCCGTCGGCGCGCAGGAACACCTTGTTCGATGTCCGCTCCGACGCGATCGCGGTCAACCTCGGGATCAGGGTGTTTTCCGACACATCCTCGGTCACGTCGCTGTTCTGGATATACAACTTGCCATCCGCCGCGATGGTGATCGTCAGCGGTTCCTCCTGCTCGGTCGGCAGCGCGCTTGCCGCCGTCTTGGGCAGTTCCACCGGCACCCCGACGGTCAACAGCGGCGCTGCCACCATGAAGATGATCAGCAGCACCAGCATCACGTCCACGAAAGGCGTGACGTTGATTTCGGACATCGCGGCCGCCTTGCCGCGTCCGCGGCGCCTGCGTCCGCCGCCGCCGGATTTCTGGATGACCCCGCCTGCCATCGCTCAGGCGTCCAGCTGGCGCGACAGGATCGTGGCGAACTCATCCGCAAAGGCTTCGTAGCCGCCGATCACCCGTTCGCTGTCCGCGTTCAGCTTGTTGTAGAACACCACCGCCGGGATGGCGGCGACAAGGCCGATCCCGGTCGCAAGCAGCGCCTCGGCGATGCCGGGGGCCACGACCGCAAGGTTGGTGTTCTGGCTGATGGCGATCTGCTCGAAGGCGTGCTTGATCCCCCAGACCGTGCCGAACAGCCCAATGAAGGGCGCGGTGGAGCCTGTCGTTGCCAGGAATGACAGCCCGTTGTTCAACCGCTCGCTTTCGCGGCTGATCGCCACGTCCATCGCCCGGTCGATCCGCGCCTGGGCCCCCGCGATCAAGCCGCCGTCCTGTCGGTGGCTGCGCCGCCATTCCAGCATGCCTGCGGCGAAGATCTTCTCGGACGGGCCGTCGGCCTCCGGTCCGATCTTTTCGAACAACTCGTCCAGCGGCTCTCCTGACCAGAAGGCGCGGTCAAAGACCGAAGCCTCGCGGCGCGAAGCACGAAACATGATGTGTTTCTGAATGATGATGGCCCATGACCAGAAGGACATGATGATCAACAAGACCATCACCACTTTGACGGTCAGGGTTGCGCGCGCGAAAAGTGACAACAGCGAGAAATCAATCTCCTGCGCCATCGCAAGGGTTTCCGTTTCCATTACGCCTGCTCTTGTTGTCGGGCCGTTTCTCGGCTCCGTTGTTTGTGATTCTATCAAGTTTGCAGGGGGAATGCCAACACAAGTCTGTGGGCGGCGGGGTTTCGCGGCAAGATGACGGCATTGTCACCCCCCGGTCAGGTGTTCACATCCCGCCGGAACCGCAGGTTGCTGCGCGCAAGGTCTGCCACCTGCCGCGCCCCCATCAGCCGCATGTCGCGCACCAGTTCCTCGCGCATCAGGGACATGGCCCGGGACACCCCCGGACGTCCCGCCGCCGCCAGCGCAAACAGATAATAGGACCCCAAGCCTACCGCCTTTGCCCCCAGCGACAGCGCCTTGAGGACATGGTTGCCCCGGGTGAAGCCACCGTCGACCAGCACATCCAGCCGGTCGCCCGCCGCATCCACCACCTCGGCCAACTGGTCGAAAGGAGCGCGCGTCCCATCCAGCTGCCGCCCGCTGTGATTGGACAGGATGATGCCGTTGCAGCCGATCTCGGCCGCCCGCACCGCATCCTCTGCGCTCATCACCCCTTTCAGGCAGAACGGCCCGCCCCAATCGGCCACCATTGCCGCCACGCCGTCCCAGGTCATGTCGGGGTCGAGCATCTCGGTGAAATACCGGCTGATCGTCATCACCGACCCGCCCAGGTTCACATGTGCATCAAGCTGCGGCAGGGCAATGCGAGGGTTGCGCAGATAACCCAGCGCCCAGGCAGGCCGCAGCGCAAAGTTCAGCATCGCCCGCGGCCTTGGCCGAAACGGGATGCCGAAACCGCTGCGCTTGTCGCGCTCGCGGTTGCCGCCGGTGATGCTGTCGACCGTCAGCATCATCACCTCGACCCCCGCCGCGCGGGCCGACTGCATCATCGCCCGGTTCAAGCCGCGATCGCGGTGAAAGTAGAACTGGTAGCACTGCGGATTGCGCCCCAGCGCCCGTACCGCCTCCAGACTGGTCGTTCCGATCGACGAGACGCCGAACATCGTCCCGAATTCTGCCGCCACAGCGCCGGAGGCAACCTCGCCCTCGGGATGAAACACCCGCTGCAGGGCAGTGGGCGAAAGATAGACCGGCAGGTCCAGCCGCTGCCCCATCACCGTCACCGAGAGGTCGACGTCACCCACTCCGCGCAGCACATTCGGTACCAGATCGCAGGCCTCGATGGCCGCAGCATTGCGGCGCTTCGATACCTCGTCATCCGCGCCGCCATCGATATAGTCAAAGATCGCCCGCGGGACCCGGCGGCGCGCCAGGGCTTGGAAGTCCGAGAAGTTGTGGCAATCGGTCAGCCGCATCGCGCGCCCCCACCGCTGGCGCCGTTTGTCAGTTCCCGGCGCGCGCCTTGAAAGCTTACAACAAGCATTCCGGCTGGCAAACACGCTGCTTGCCTGAAAGCTGTCAGTTCGACCATCGTAGCATTGACAAAAAACCGGGCGCGTTGCCGACCGGGGGCTGCCGGGTCCGCCCGGTCGTCATCTCAGGGCATTTGCCCCAACAAGCGTGCCCTCAGCTCCGTCGGCAACCGGACGGCGTGGCCGTCAGCCTTCATGCAAACCAGCGTCACGACGGAGGCGAAAAGCCGTTCCTCACGGCATCGCACCAATTGCTCCAGCACGATCCGCGCACCGCCAAGCGTCTGCACCTTCGTCTCCACCACCAGATCGTCAGCGAACTTTGCCGGGCGCAGGTAATCCGCCTCGATCCTTCGCACGGCGAAGACGATCCCCTGCCCGGCCTTCAGCGCCACCTGGTCTATCCCCAGCGAGCCTACCCACTCCGTCCGCGCGCGTTCGATGAACTTCAGGTAATTGGCGTAATAGACGACCCCGGCCAAGTCGGTGTCCTCGTAGTAGACCCGCAATGCATGGGCATGGGTCATCCGCGCGGCCTTGTTCCGCAAGGGGCCTTGGGGGCGTGATCCGCGACGGCGCGGGCCTGGCGCGTCATGGCTCGAACAGGTCCGGCTGGCCGGGGGCCTTGGGCGCTTCCAGCCCCAGATGCCGCCAAGCCTTCATGCCCAGCATCCGGCCCCGAGGCGTGCGCAGCAACAAGCCTTGCTGCAAAAGGTAAGGCTCGATGACTTCTTCGATGGCATCACGCGGCTCGCTCAGCGCGGCGGCGATGGTTTCCACTCCGACCGGCCCGCCCGCGTAGTTCTCGGCCAACAAGGTCAGATAGCGGCGGTCCGCGCCATCCAGGCCCAGATGATCCACCCCCAGCCGCGTCAGCGCACGGTCCGCCAGCGCCCGACTGATCCGCCCGCCTTCCTCGACCAGCGCGAAATCGACGACCCGCCGCAACAGCCGCCCCGCGATCCGGGGGGTCCCCCGCGCCCGACGTGCAATCTCGCGGCAACCTTCTGGCTCCGCCTCGACCTTCAAGAGCCGCGCGCCGCGGGTGACGATCTCGAACAACTCCGCCTCGGAATAGAACTCCAGCCGCGTCGGGATGCCAAACCGGTCGCGCAGGGGTGTGGTCAGCAAGCCCAGCCGCGTCGTCGCGCCCACCAGTGTGAACGGTTGCAGATCGATGCGCACCGTCCGCGCCGCAGGCCCCTCGCCGATCACGAGGTCCAGCGCGAAATCCTCCAGCGCCGGGTAAAGCACCTCTTCCACGATGGGCGACAGGCGGTGAATTTCGTCGATGAAAAGGACATCGCGGGGTTCGAGGTTGGTCAGGATCGCCGCCAGATCGCCGGGGCGCGCCAGGACCGGGCCGGACGTCATGCGAAACCCCACCCCCAATTCCCGCGCCATGATCTGGGCAAGCGTGGTCTTGCCCAAGCCCGGAGGCCCGTGGAACAGCGTATGGTCCATCGCCTCGCCCCGCATCCGCGCGCTTTCGATGAACACCGCCAGATTGGCCCGCGCTTCGGCCTGGCCGATGAATTCGGACAGCGCCTGCGGGCGCAAGGCGCGGTCGATATCCTCGGGCAACTTGTCGGCACGCAGGGCGGGGTTGGAATCCATGGCGTTACCTCGGTGCCAAAAGGCGCAAGGCGCTGCGGATCAATGCGGCAGCATCGGCTTGCGGGTTGTCACCAGAGGCGGTCGCGATAGCCTGCGCCGCGTCGCCATGGCCATAGCCAAGATTGACCAGTGCCGACAAGGCATCCGCCGACACACCGGCGCGCGCCTGTGCCACAGACAACGTCCGGGCACGGTCAGGTGGCGCCGTGGGCGTCGCTTCGATCACCGCATCATCTGCCTCGGCGCGGGCCGCAAGGCTGGCCCCTGCGGCCATCAAACCCGGCGCCTTGGACTTCAATTCCAGGATCACGCGTTGCGCCAGCTTTGGCCCGACACCTGGCGCGGCCTGCACCGCGCGCGCATCGCCCAGCGTGATCGCCCGCGCCGTGCCTTCGGCGCCGAGCGTCCCCAGTATCGCCATGGACGCCTTGGCCCCCACGCCTTGCACCGTCATCAAAAGCTTGTGCCATTCCTTTTCCAGCATCGTGGGGAACCCGAACAGCTGCAAAAGATCCTCGCGCACCAGAAGATCGGTATAAAGCGCCACTGCCTCTCCGATGCCCGGCAGCCCGGCCATCGTGCGGTCCGACACATGCACAAGATAGCCCACCCCGCGCACATCGATAAGCACCTGGTCCGCCCCGCGCCAATCCAGCCGCCCGGCAATGCGCCCGATCATCCTGCCGCCCTCAGCGCCGCTTGCAGCCGTCCCGCGGATTGCAGGTGATGCGCGTGGCAGATGGCGACGGCCAGCGCGTCGGCCGCGTCCGGACCGGCTATCACCACGCCCGGCAGGTGAATGCGCACCATGTGGTCAACCTGCACCTTGGCCGCATGTCCGACGCCCACGACGGTTTTCTTGACTGCATTGGGGGCATATTCGCCGACCTCCAGCCCGAACTGCGCCGGCACCAGAAGCGCGATGCCCCGCGCCTGGCCCAGTTTCAGCGTCGCCACGGCGTCCTTGTTCACGAAGGTATGCTCCACCGCCGCCGCATCCGGCGCGTATTGGCGAAGCACCGCCGTCAGCTGCACATGCAACGCGACCAGACGCACCGCCAGCGCCCCATCCGCCCCGTCGCTGTGACAGATTCCATTCGCGACATGGGAGATTCGCGCGCCTGTCACATCGATGACGCCCCAGCCAAGATTCCTGAGGCCCGGATCGATCCCGAGAACGCGCATGCCTGCCCCGTTTGTTAGTTTTTTCCGGACTAGCACGAAAAGTGAACACTGGCCAATCGAAAACCGCAGGCGGCCGCCAAGCATTGCGCTCAGCGCATTACTTAAATCCGACATTACATGGCGCGATACCGACATTTAACCGATACCCGACTGCTTTCGTTCAGATAATTGTGAAGAAACTGTGACGATCAGCCATGCAGATAGCGCATAGCTGCCTTGCGCAAGGCCCCGTTGCACGTTGTTTGCCGGACGCCTAAATACCCGGCATCAGACGCAATGATTGCGTTTGTTTTGAACCGTTTGAAAAAGGAATACCGCTATGGCCGCCTATGAGACGTCCCGCGCGGCGCCGCTAAGCGCCGTTGCAACTTACCGCGTCGTGAACGCAGTGAGCGTCGCCCTGACTTCGATGA
>JANPKV010000216.1:0-4394 GCA_031426185.1 Rhodobacterales bacterium
AAGGAGGGAGGGACACCGTCGACATCCATCCGTGTGCGGATGAAGTCCAGAAGTTCCAACTGTTTGCGCGTGAGCATTGTCCACCCCGACTGCTTTGTGTTGGGTTAATGTTCTGCCTGCGTTCCCTATTTGTGTCAAGTCATTTGCGAATCAGGGCGCGATGACCCGGCCGGGCTGTGGCGCGGGGGACGTCCGGCAGCTAAAGCGGCAGGTAGTCCACCCAGGTCCCGGCGGTCAGGGCAGGCGCGCCGACCGGCTGGATCAGCAGAGCGTCGGCCGCCGTCAGCACCGACAAAAGCGCGCTGTCCTGGTTCGCCATCGGGGTGATGGCCTGGGTCCCATCCCCAGCGGGCGACAGGCGCGCCCGCATGTAATGGACACGCGGGCCACCGGGGGGCAGGTCGACCGCCAGACGCGCCCGCGCGATCACCGGCAGCACATCCGCCAGCCCCAGCATCCGCCGCACCATCGGCAACAAGAACAGATGCGCGCAGACGATGGCCGACACGGGATTGCCCGGCAGGCCCAGCAAAGGCGTGCCCGACCCCAGCCGCCCGGCCATCAGGGGTTTGCCCGGACGCATGGCGATCTTCCAGAACGCGCGCTCCATCCCGAGGGATTCCGCCACGCGGCCCACAAGGTCGTGGTCGCCCACGGATGCGCCGCCGATGGTCACGATCAGATCTGCGCCAGCAGCCAGCACAAAAACCGTCCGCAAACTTTCTTCGGTATCGGCCGCAATCGGAAGCAGGCGGGCCCTGGCACCGCTGGCCTCCACCATCGCTTTGAGGGCAAAAGAGTTCGACGACACGATCTGGTCCGGACCAAGGGTGCCGCCGGGCATGACCAGTTCGTCCCCTGTCGCCATGATTGCGATCACGGGCTTGCGGGTGACCGGTACGGATGCATGGTTCATGGAGGCCAGCAAGGCCAGGTCGGCGGGCCGCAAAAGGCGCGGGTTCACCGCTGCACCGATATCGAAATCCTGTCCCGCTGCCCGGATGTGGGTGGATGGCCCGACCGGCATTTGCGTGGTGACAATGCCGGTGCCGGCCGTCACATCCTCTTGCAGCAGGATCCGCGTCGCGCCTTGCGGAACGGGTGCGCCGGTAAAGATGCGCACGGCCTGACCCGGGGAAACGGCGCCGTCGAAACGCCGTCCTGCGGCCGCCTCGCCAATCACGGCCAGTGTCGTGCCGGGCGCCGGATCACCCGCGACGGCATACCCGTCCATGGCTGACGCCGCAAAGGGCGGTTGGCGCAGACGGGCGACCACGGGTGCGGCCAGAACCCGTCCCGATGCATCCTGCAACGCCACGACTTCGGAAGGTAGCGGGCCCACCAGCGCAAGCGCCTTGTCCAGCGCCTCGGCGACGGAAATCATGGGGGGGCCTCATAGGTTCCGGACTTTCCGCCCTCTTTGCGGGTCAGCCGGATGGCGCCGATGGTCATGCCCTTTTCCACGGCCTTCAGCATGTCATAGACCGTCAGCGCCGCAACCGACACCGCCGTCAGCGCCTCCATCTCGACGCCCGTTGGGCCGGTCGTGGCGACCGTCGCGGTGATGCGCAAACCGGGCAAGGCGGGATCGGCGACAACGTCGACGGTGACCTTGGACAGCGCCAGAGGGTGGCAAAGGGGGATCAGATCGGCCGTCTTTTTGGCAGCCATGATCCCGGCCAAGCGCGCGACGCCGAGCACATCACCCTTTTTGGCCGTGCCCGCGGTCACATGGTCCAGTGTCGCCTGCAGCATCACGACCTGGCCTTCGGCAACGGCGATGCGCCGCGTATCTGCCTTGCCCGACACATCGACCATCTGGGCGCGGCCCTGATCGTCGAAATGTGTGAGACCCTTCACACGCCACCTTCGGAAGTCAGGGGATGCACGAGGATTGCCTTGGTCGCCGCCGTCACGTCGGTCTGACGCATCAGGCTTTCGCCGATCAGAAAACAGCGCGCGCCATAGACCGCCAGGTCAGCCAGATCCTCGGGCCGGTGCAGACCGCTTTCCGATACGATCACCCGGTCCGCCGGGACGTATCGCGCAAGGTCGCGCGTGGTCTGAAGCGTCACCTCGAAGGTGTGCAGGTTGCGGTTGTTGATGCCGATCAGCGGCGATTTCAGCAAGGTCGCGCGGGCAAGCTCGGCGCGGTCATGCACCTCGATCAGGACGTCCATGCCGTAGGAAATTGCGGTGGCTTCCAGTTCGGCCGCCTGGGCGTCCGAGACCGACGCCATGATGATCAGGACGCAATCGGCATTGAGGGCGCGCGACTCGACGACCTGATAGGGGTCATAGAGGAAATCCTTGCGCAGGCAGGGCAGAGTGGTCGCGGCGCTTGCTTCGACCAGGTAGCTGTCGGCCCCCATGAAGGACGGCGTGTCGGTCAGAACGGACAGGCAGCTGGCCCCCCCAGCGGCATAGGCACGCGCCAAGGTGGGTGGGTCGAAATCCTTGCGGATCAGTCCTTTGGAGGGGCTGGCCTTCTTGATTTCGGCAATCAGCCCATAGCCATTGGCGGCGGCCTGCGTCAGCGCGGCCGCGAATCCGCGCGGCGGTTGCGCGGCCTGGGCCGCCTCTTCGAGGGATACAAGCGCGCGCTCGCGCTTGCGGGCGGCGATCTCTTGCAGCTTGTAGGCCTTGATGCGGTCAAGAATGGTGCTCATGCGACCCTGCCTAGTGAACTTGGCCTGAAATGAAAAGTGGTGGCGGGCTCAGGCGGCGCTTTGGGTGATGCGCGCCAGGGCCGCAAGCTTGGCCTTGGCGGCACCGCTGTCGATGCTTTGGCGCGCCAGGCTGACGCCCTCTTTCAAGGTCGCGACCTTGTCGGCCACCATCAGCGCAGCCGCGGCATTCAAGAGGACCGCGTCCCGATACGCGCCGGATGAGCCGTCCAGCAGGGCGCGGAACGCCGTGGCGTTTTCGGCCGGTGTGCCCCCCATGATCGCCTCGAACGGGTGCACCGGCAGGCCGGCATCCTCGGGGTGCAGGTCGAATTCGCGCACGGCGCCATTCTCGACAGCAGCAACACGGGTCGGCGCGGCGATGGAGATTTCGTCGGTGCCGTCGCCGCCATGCACAAGCCAGGCTTTCTCCGACCCGAGCGCCAGCAGGGTTTCCGCCATCGGGCGGATCAGGCTTGGTGAAAACGCGCCGGTCAACTGGCGTTTGACACCTGCGGGATTGGTCAGCGGCCCAAGGATGTTGAAGATCGTGCGCGTCCCGAGTTCCGCCCGGACCGGCATCACGTGGCGGATCGCGGGATGGTGCATCGGGGCCATCATGAAGCCGATCCCGGCCTCGGTCAGGCAGCGTTCGACGATTTCCGGCCCGATCATCACGTTCAGGCCCATTTCGGTCAGGGCGTCGGCAGCCCCGGATTTTGACGACAGGTTGCGGTTGCCATGCTTGGCCACCGGCACGCCTGCGCCCGCCACCACGAACGCCGTGGCGGTGGAGATGTTCAGCGTGCCCTTGCCGTCGCCGCCGGTGCCGACGATATCCATCGCCCCGAGGGGGGCGCGAACCGCGTTGCACTTGGCGCGCATCACAGTCGCAGCGGCGGCATATTCATCGACGGTCTCGCCCCGCGTGCGCAGCGCCATCAGGAAACCACCCATCTGGGCAGGGGTCCCCTCGCCGTCGAACAGCGCGCCAAACGCGGCTTCTGCCTCGGCGCGGGTCAGCGGACGCGTGGCGGCAAGTCCGATCAGGGGTCTCAGCACATCGCTCATGCAGCCGCCATCACGCGCGCCTGATCCAGAAAGTTGCGCAAAAGCTGATGGCCATGTTCCGAGGCGATGCTTTCGGGGTGGAACTGGACCCCCTCGATCAGCCGGTCGCGGTGGCGCAGGCCCATGATCGTGCCATCCGCGAGTGTCGCCGTCACCTCGAGGCAGTCGGGCAGGGTGGCGGCCTCGACGATCAGCGAATGGTAGCGCGTGGCCTGAAAGGGGGTGGGCAAACCGGCAAACACCCCTTTGCCCTGATGATGTATGGTGCCCATCTTGCCGTGCACGATTTCATGGCAGCGGATGACATGACCCCCGAACGCCTCACCGATGGTCTGATGGCCCAGGCACACGCCCAAAAGCGGGATACGCGCTTCGGCTGCAGCCAGCGTCAGCGGCAGGCAGATCCCGGCCTGTGCGGGGTTGCCGGGGCCAGGCGACACCACGATCGCCTCTGGCTTCAGGGCCATGACCGCCTGCACATCCAGCGCGTCATTGCGCCGGACCATCACATTTGCACCCATTTCACCCAAATAATGGACGAGGTTGTAGGTAAAGCTGTCATAATTGTCGATCAACAGCAGCATCTGGACGGTGTCTCGCCTTAAAGGGGGTGAAGCCGGATGCGGCTTTGGTTATAGATGGGCAGAGCAGGCGTTG
>JANPKV010000217.1:0-30960 GCA_031426185.1 Rhodobacterales bacterium
GGCTGGCCTCTGGACAGAGGTCTGCCTGGCGCAAACCGCCATTTCGGCACTGGGCGCCGGCTTCGACGTCTTTTTCGTCGCCGATGCCTCGGGGGGCCTGAGCCCTGAAGCACATGAGCGCGCCTGCCAGAGGATGATCCAAGCGGGCGCTGTGCCGATGACATGGTTTGCGGTCGCGGCCGAATGGTCGCCGGACAACACGGCCCCCGAGTACCAAGGCATGTATCCGATCACACTTCAGCATGGTGGCGGCGTGCAGTGGGCAGTCGAGTACGTCCTGGCGAACCTGCCCGGCTGACGCTCTCGCCCGGCTCTCCTCCAGAAAGGGCCGGGCTCGCTGACGATCTGGTTCGATCCCGGGATGAGCCGGGAGGGATCGTCGCGCCGGGCAGGGGCCGGCGATCCACGAACGAGGATTCCTTCTTGCCACAGGGTCAATGTGATCGCGTGGTCCGGTAAAGGGCGCATTGGCAATTCTCGACGAGCGACCCAGTCTAGCCGCCGCTGCTAGACGTCATGTCTCGGACAGACCGTGTTCACCACGCGTCACGCGTGGAGGGTTCTACGCAGACCGGGGCGTGCACTTAGATGTTCACGGTTCGTGACATGTCGGTCGACGTCTGCATGCTTGGTCTTCAGCCACTTTCCCACGGAGTGCCACCTTCTAGATCCGCGGCGAATATTGGTTGACTCGCGCCGCCGATCTCGCGGCGAGACTCTGCGTCCGTGCCGCCCAACATCTCCGTGGCGCCGGAGAAACCGATTTGCACGATTGGCTGATTAAAGTAAGATTATGCACACTCTAGCCTCGCAACAGCAGTTGACAGCGCCTTCGCGCTCATGAAACGTTTCAGGAAAGGTAAGTTCACGGCGATGCCGCGTGGTGAACTTAGACTGCAGACCCAAGCGGGAAAAGCGAGGCGATGGATTACGTGGCCCGAATGCGTACCTCATCCGGTCTGCCGCTTCAGCGCGCGACCATCAAGGATGTGGCGCGCCGCGCCGGGGTGTCGATAGGAACGGTCTCCCAGGCCTTCAACAAACCTGAAACCGTATCGAAAGAGGCGAGAGAAGCCGTAATCCGGGCTGCGGCTGATCTCAGTTACCGACCCAATTCGGTGGCAAGATCGCTGGTGGCACGCAGGCACCAGGCTGCTTCGGTCTTGCGGGGCGACATGCCGCGCCTCGTCACTGTCGGCTATCTCTCGATCGATTTCATTGTGGCCGTAGACGGGTTTCCCACGCCGGGCGGCCGGGTTACCTCTCGCTTCATCGACAAGATGATCGGCGGGCCGGCGGCCAACGTGGCGTCCTATGCGGCTAGTCTTGGCGAGCCGCTGTCGGTGCGGACCGAGATCATCACAAGGCTTGGGGACGATCAGGACAGCATCTGGGCGGCCGAAGAACTGGCCCGTCGCGGGGTAGACGCAAGCGGTGCCGAGGTCACCCCGGGTGAGCGGGTGTCGCGGTGCATCGTTCTGGTGGATGCAAAAGGTGAGCGCACAATCGTGAACGAGCCGCTTCAGGTCCCGCTTGAACTCGTCACCCGCCATCTTGCAGAGCAAGGACGGCCAAAGGGGCTGTCCTGCATCCATTTCGACGGATTTCACCTGGCCGCTGCCGAACGGGCGGAGGGCCCTTTGCACGCCGAGGGGCATCTGCTGTCGTTTCATGCGGCGGGCCTCGATCCGTTGAGCCAAACGGCGCTACGGGCTGCCGAATGGCTGGAGATGTTCGACATGATGTTCCTTGACAGGTCAGCAATGGACCGCATCGCGGCGTCGGATCCGACCGGGGAACTTTTGCACCATCCGGAACGGCTGTTCGCCCGCGCCAAACGCCCCCGCTGCAAAGCGATCATGCTGACTCGCGGCGCCGACGGGGCAGTCCTGCTTCGACCTGCAGCACCTCCTTTGGCGATGCCGGCACCGAAAGTTCGTGTCATCGATGTGACCGGCGCCGGCGATGCGTTCACGGGGATCTTCCTCGGCTCGTTCCTTGCACGGGGCGACCTTGGCCTTGCGCTTAAGGATGCCGTCACAGGGGCAAGTCTGTCCGTCACCGCTTACGGCGCCCAAGGTCGGCTTGTGACGGCCGCAGATCTCTCAGTATCGGCTGACGAGTCCTTGATTGAGGCGCTATGACGTGACCCAGACCAAGGCACCGCTGTTGCTGTGCATCGGCGACATCGACATGGATCTCATCGTCAGGGTGAAAAGCCCGCCGGGGCGAGACCAGAAGGTCGACGCGACCCGCGTGACCCAAAGCGGCGGCGGCATGGCCGCAAATGTCGCGGTGGGTGCCCGTCGTCTTGGGACACCAAGCCGGATCGTCGGATCGGTCGGTGATGATACGCTTGGTCGCGAGGCACTGGGGGTTCTTGCGACCGAGAGGGTCGACCACAGATTTGTGGCCGTGAAACCGGGTGAGGCGACGTTCTTTTGCGTGATCATGGTAGATGATGCCGGCGAGAAGTCGCTGATCAAGGTATTGAGCCCGGTCTACCTGCCGCGCCCGGATGACCTGGTGCCCGATGCCTTTGCGGGGGTGTCGCATGTGCATCTGACGTTCACGGCTCCCGAACTTGCCGCGCCGGCCATTGCCATGGCCCGCGATGCCGGGGCCACGCTGTCGCTTGACCTTGAGGCTGCTGACCTGCCGAAGGCCGGCGCCTTCCTGCCTGATCTGCTGCGTGCAGTCGACCTGCTTTTCCTCAGCGAGAACAGCCGTCGCGAGGCTGAACAGATCATCGGGCCGCTTGAAAACGCGGGTCCTCACATGGTGCTGACAACGCTTGGCAACAGGGGGGCGATGCTTGAGCACGCAGGAGGCCGCTCGACGGTGCCGGGTCACCCGGTCAAAGTCGTCGATACCTCGGGTGCCGGCGATGCATTTGCGGCGGCCTTCCTGCATTCGTGGATTGGCGGCCACGCCCCCGAAGCGGCGCTCGTGTTCGCCAACGCCGCAGCGGCGCTGTCGACGCGGGCCTATGGCGCGCAGGGAGGGCTTGCCGACGGTGACGAAGTCGATGCGTTTCTTTCCCACTTTTCACAGGAACAGTCTGATGCCTGAACGACGGCTTGCGATCATCGAGATTCACCGGCGGCTGGGCTTTCCCGCACCGTGCGACTGGGTCATGAGCGGCCTGCGCGACATCGTCGACGAAGGCGTCCTGGGGGCCACCAATCACGTGGCACTTGCGCTGCCGCTTGTCGCCCGTGTCGCAGCCGAGCCTAGAAGCACGGCGCTTGCCGAAGCGCTCGAGCTTTCCAGCTTTGTCGCCCGCACGCGCGGTGCGGCAGCCCCGATCGTGGCGAACGCCCTTGCCTGGCAGCGTCGCGATATTGTCGGCGGCTCGGACCCTGCCGCCGCCAATCTGCTGGCACAGCGCGCGAGTGACTGGGACGCCAAGGCCAAGGCACGACGCAAGAGCCTCATCGAAAGGGGTCAAATTGCGCTGCAAGGCTGCCGTGCGCCGCTGATCTATGATTATTCGAGCACTGTCGCCGATCTTGTGCGCGCAATCGCGGCTGGATCAGGGCTGGACCGGATTGTCATCCCTGAAAGCCGCGCGATCGACGGCGGGCGTCGTTACATGCTGGCCTTGGCCGATCTGGGCGTCACGATGCTGTTTGTGCCGGACGTCGCCCTTGAGCATGCAGTTGCCCGGTCTGACGCCGTTTTGCTGGGTGCAGAAAGCGTTTCCGCGGATGGAGGCATCGTGAACACCATCGGCTCCATCGGGGCCGCCCGCGCCGCCCGCTCGCATGGTCTTGCGGTCTATGGCGCGGCCGACCTTTTCAAGGTCAGCGAGAAAACAGCGGCGGAGCTTCCCGAGCACCCGCTTCGGTCATACCCATTCTTGCTACGTGACGGCGAGGACGCGAGCACGACGGCGCCCGAACTCGAGACGGTTCCACCGGCGCTGATTTCCGCGATCCTGACTGAGATCGGCCCCCTCGCTCCCGGTGACCTGCGGGGCGCCGTGTCGCTTCGCGACGCTTGATCCCGAACCCAAGGAAGATCTGACATGGTCCCGTCCGAGAGCCGCGCTTTGATCCTGAGGGAACTCGATGAGCAGCATGAGATTCTGAGCCAGGCGGCTGCCCCCCTACAGGCAGAAGGACAGCGTCTGCGGCCCTCGAAGGCAGGAACTCTTTGGGTCGGAGGCTGCGGAGACAGCCTTTTCGCGGCACAGGCGCTGACGCGGCACTTTCGCGCCTTGGGCTGGGACATGCGTGCCGCGTCAGCGGCGGAGATGCTTTGGGATGCGGATATTCGAGCTGGCGACAGCGTCATCGGGATTTCGATCTCCGGCTCCACCCGGCGTACCGTGGAAGCCATGGGCCGGGCGAGTGCCTGCGGTGCGAACACCTTGGCCATCACCCTCAACCCCGACAGCGCACTATCCCAGGCAGCACGCGCCACCCTTGTCCTGCCATTCCGCCCCATCAGCCGCGCCATACCGCATGGACTTGACTACCACATGACTCTTCTCGCTCTTGCTGCTGTGGCGGGCGAGGTTCCGGTAGCCCAGATCGGGGATCTTTTCAGCACCCGGACGGCGCCCCTTCTGGCCGAAGCGCGCAGTCTTGCAGGCAACCTTGGCGATGCACCCCGCTTTGTGTTTCTCGGTGCGGGAGCCGCCCTGGGGTCGGCCAACTACGGCGCGGCAAAGCTTCATGAAGCGGGCGGCGTTGCCGCCTGGTCATTTGAGGCCGAGAATTTCTGCCATGGCGCGCAGTTCATGCTCGGACCGCAGGATCATGTCATCCTTTACGGGGCTGCAGGGCCGGGGGACCGCCGCACCGCCGCGCTCCGCGCCGGACTTTGCCGGATTGCAGGTTCGGTCAGCGAATGCGGGCTGTCTGAGGACGGGATGGGGCCGCTCGTTGCGGCGTTCGGCTCTGCCCTACACGCGCAGACACTTTGTCTTGCGGTCGCGGAAAGGCTTGATCTCGACGTGAGTTCTCCGGCACGCGGTTCAAGCGCTGCGGATGTTCAGCGTGATTGGTTTGGCTGGACGTCAGGCGGGACGGCGGACCCGCGTTCGTAGCCGCGCCGCTACCGCGTCGTCGGCCATCACGCTGCCGATCAACAGAACTCCGATAGCGGCAAGCTGCCAAGCTTGTGAGATATTGGCCAACTGAAGCGCTGCCTGCAGCGTCGTGACAATCAGAACGGCAAGTACTGTCCCAAGGATCTTGCCGGTGCCACCGAAGATATGCGTCCCCCCGAGCACGGCGATTGTCACCGACAACAGTTCCATTCCCTTGCCGGCGTCTGGCCTCGCCGCCTGAAACCACGACAGTGTCATGATTGCCGCCAGTCCCGCCAGGACGCCGCTGAGGCAGTACAGGCCGAAGCGCAGACGCCAAACCTTTACCCCCGACAAAAAGGCGGCGCGTTCGTCATTTCCCGACGCGTGGATATGCGAGCCCGGTCGCGTCTGCGTCAGGAAGATATGCAGCACTACCGCGAGTGGGACAAAGATTGTCCACATGTGAATTGGAATACCGAGGAACCGCCCCTGCGACAGGACTCCGAACCAATCCGGGATGCCGCCGATTGGCGATCCGCCGGTCAACGCAAGGGCAAGCCCTGAAAAGACGAACATCGTGGCCAGGGTCGCCATCAGAGACGGGACTTTCAGAACGCACACAAGAAATCCATTTGCCGCGCCAAGAAGCCCGCCGACCAAGAGGCCAATCAGGCATGCCGCCAAAAGTGGAACTCCGATGCCGTAAAGCCCGGCCACCGCAAGCGAGACCAGCGAAAGCGTTGCCCCGACAGACAGGTCTATGCCCGGCCCACCCGACAGCATGACGAGCGTTTGCGCCATCCCGAGGACACCGAGCACCGGCACGTATTGCAGCACGTAGGCCGCCGTCGAGGCCTTCAGGAAATGTGGAGACAGGAACGCGCCAAGAATGCCCACCGCCACCAGCAGTCCAAACAGGAAGAACATGCGCTGCGACAGAAGATCTCTCATCCGGTTCTCCGCGTCTCAATCGTGTCGAGGATCAGAACACCGATCAGCAGACCGCCGATCACGACAGGCTCCCAGAGCGAGGAGATACCGATCAGCACGAGCCCGTTTTGCGTCACCTTGATGAAAAGCACGCCCAGAAGGCTTCCCAGCAGGCTGCCGACGCCGCCGCGGATGTTGGCGCCGCCAAGAATGACGGCCGCCACCGCCTCGAGCGCAATGTTGGTCCCGATGTTGACCTCCACGTTCCTAAGGCGCGCAACGTAAAGGACTGCAGCCAGTCCGCCCAGCAGTCCAAGGAGTGCATAAGCTTGCACCTTTGTGCGGTCCACGCGGATGCCGACAAGCCGTGCTGCCACCTCGTCGCACCCGATGGCGACAACATGCTGACCCCAGGGGGTGCGGCGCAAAAGCAGCCAGCAGGCCAGATAGACCCCCGCAATCACAAACAGTCCGACGGGAAAACCCGCGATGCTGCCCAGGACGAGAAACGACAGCGTCCCGGGCAATCCGCTGATCCAGACGCCGCCGATCACGAGGAACAGGACCGCGATGAAGATATACATCGTCCCCAGAGTCGCCACGATCGGAGGCACGCGACTGCGGGCGATGATCAGGCCGTTGATCAGCCCAAGAAGCGCCCCAGAGGCCAACCCGATCAGAACGACCCAGATGACCGGCAGATCAAGCTGAAATGCACGACCGATCAGCACGGCCGATACCGCAACTATTCCCCCAACGCTGACGTCGATCCCGCCCATGATGATGATGATCGTCATGCCCGCGCAGATCACGCCAAGATCGACGGAATTTCGCAAAACGGTGGTCAGGTTGCGCTGCGAAAGAAATGCGTCCGAATAGATCGAGAAAAAGCCAACCAGCAAAAGCAGAGCACCAAACAAAAGCATCTCCCGGCCAATACGGTATGGCCGGGAGGCGGTCGGGGACGCATTGGTGGCCGCAGACCCCATTGAATTGTTAGAACTGGAAGCTGTCGACGTTTTCCGCCGTGAACACCGCCGGCGGCCCGAGAAGGATCGTTTTGGTCTCAGGCAGGAATTTGACCAGCCCCAATCCCGGAACATCAAGGTCGCCCGTGACCTCGTTGCCATCTGCCAGATGGTCACCGACCCAGACCGTCAGGTATCCCAGATCGGCGGGGTTCCACAGCACCGAGAACGGCATGGCACCCGACTTGATGTAGTCGCGGGCGGTGTTAGGCGAGCAGTAACCGGCCGTCAGCACCTCGCCGATCGCCCCTGCTGCCTCAACAGCCTGCGCGATGCCGGGGCAAGTGGTGGACGCCATGCCAAGCACGGCCTTGAGGTCCGGATTCCGGGTCATCGCGTCGGTTGCAAATTGATAGGCACGCGCCGCCGTGCCGTCTGTATGATCGACAGAAACGATCTCGATGCCGGCATAGGTGCTTGCGGCCCTTTCCTGGATTGCCGCGATCCAGTTCTGCATCGACTGAATGGTCGGGGAGTCGGACACAATCGCGATCTTGCCCTGATCGCCGATCCGCTTCACCGTTTCATCCAGAAGCGTGTAGCCCAGGTCCTTGTCGAGCGCCTGCGCGACAAAGAACTGCCGGTCGCTGCCGGGCGCGTCCGCGTCGGAGGTCAAGACGATGATGCCTTGTGCACGCGCGCTGGTGATCGCCGGCTTCAGCGTTTCTTCGTCAAGCGGCGAAATGGCGATGACCTCGAAGCCTTGAGCCACGAAGCTTTCGAATATCCGAAGTTGGTCAGCAGCGTTCGTGCTGGTCGGCCCCTCCTGGACATATTCGACACCGAGTTCT
Source organism: Rhodobacterales bacterium (assembly GCA_031426185.1). Taxonomy (GTDB): domain Bacteria; phylum Pseudomonadota; class Alphaproteobacteria; order Rhodobacterales; family Rhodobacteraceae; genus JAJNPS01. The sequence goes on from JANPKV010000217.1 coordinate 7,791, forward strand.
TCGGCGGCACGGCGCGCGCCCTCCTCCATTGCCACGTAGTAGGGGATACCCGCGATCTGGGGGATGAAGGCGATTTGTGTTTTGTCCTGGGCGGTGGCAGGTGACGCTAGCAGGACGCCAAGCGCCAGACAGCCTGCGGTTGAGATGCGTTTCATGTGACTACCTTCTGCTGGTTGGTTGCGCCATTTCATTGCTTCACCACGGTTCGGCGCATTGCTTCAGTTGCTCCCGTGATGAGTCCGACCACCTCTTCGGGGGTGCTACTTGGGGTTTCGAGAAGCCCGATGCGTTTTCCGCGCCGCAGCACGGTGATCCGGTCGGACACCTCAAAGACATCTTGGATGTTGTGCGATATGAGAATGACCGACTTGCCCTGTCGGCGCAGAGTCTTGATGAATTCCAGCACCTTGCGGACCTCCGCAACGGCAAGCGCCGCCGTCGGCTCGTCCATGACGATGAGATCCGCATCGATGTTCAGCGCCCGCGCGATGGCCACGCCTTGCCGCTGGCCACCCGACAGATGTTCCACCCACGTCTGCACGCTTGGCACCACCACGTCCAGCCGTTCCAGGTGCTCGGCGCTGCGCCGGTGCATCTCGCGCCGGTCAAGGAAGCGAACTCCCGCGATGCGGCGCGTCAGTTCACGTCCAAGAAAAATGTTGTCGGCAATGGTCATCTTGCCGGCCAGAGCAAGTTCCTGGAAAATGGTCGCCACACCCTGGCGCCAGGCATCCTGCGGAGAGCTGAAGCGTACCGGTACGCCGTCGATTTCTATTTGCCCTTCGTCGGGCTGATACGCCCCCGCGAGCGTCTTGATGAGTGTGGATTTGCCCGCGCCATTGTCACCGACCAAGGCCATGACCTCACCGCGACGCAATTCAAAGTCAACGGCGTCCAACGCGACAACGCCGCCGAAACGTTTTACCACGCCTTTCATCAGCAGTTTTAACGGTTTCGTCACGCTGGCTGGTCACATTCTGAAACGTTTCATTAATTTCAGCTTCGGCCGCGTGGAAGCCGGATGTCAAGGGTTTTGTCGGGTTCGTTTTGGAGTGGCATGTTTCAGTTCGGGAAAAACGGCATGATGCTCTGGTATCGCGCTGATCGAAGATGCCCGTGTATGAAAGTGTCATAAGTGTCATGTGGGTCCTGGCGGACAACAGGCTGACCAAGCAGCCGGGTCGTGCACAGTACTCGCGCAGAAAGGCGCGTCATGTAGACCTCATCCAGGTGTCACTGCCAGTGGCGATGGGCGCGCATCGCTTCGACGCACTTGCCTCTGATCTCCGCGGCGAACATCGGACCAAACCTGTTCCACCAGTACCGCGCCGTCTCATGGCTGATCTCGATCCCGCGCTCGTGCAAGGGTCCTCGACGTTTCGCAACGATAACGGGCACCGGATGTAGAGCATCACCGCCAAGCGGATGACCTCTGAGCTCGTCTTGCATCACCGGAAACGCGCGCATTTTGTCATCTCGCAAGGCTATCGGACCGTCCAGTCCTGCGGAAAAACAGGTTCCTCTGACAACTCCGTGCGGACCCTTCATTACGTCACGCGTCGCGCCCTGCTACTGCAGCAAAGTCAGATTTCAGCGGCAGCCGCTATCAAATGCGACGACCGATATCGGGTCTGTCATCGGCTCGCGCCTGCGGTCAAAGCTAATCTGCAAACATCTTTCCGAACTTTCTCAACGGAATAGTTGGAACGCCGGCGACATCAAGACACCCCCACAGCGTCGCGGCGATACTATCAAGGATCGGCACGCCAAGATCTGCCTCAAGGGCGGGCGCGATCAGCGGGCCGCGCATGTTGGTGCAGACGATGGCGATCGCATCGACACCGGGTGCTGCCGCGACACGGCACATCTGCGCCAACTCGGCCTCGGTGATGTCTGCAAATGCGTGGTTGTCGGTCAGGCCCACGTGGACCTCGGACACAATGTCGATGCCGGTTTGGGCGTAGTTGTCGATGATCCGGCTTTGGACATCGGCGGTATAGGGCGTCACCAGACCCAGCCGCCGCACGCTATGCCGCTCAAGCAGGCGGTTCAGGGCAAGAATGGCACTGGTCGCCGGCAGGCCGGTGTGCCGGGTGATTTCGGCACAGAGGGCGACATCACGGTCAAATCCCAGCCAACTGGCAGAGGTGCCGTTCCAGGCGATGACGGCGGGTTTTGCGTCGGCCAGCAAGTCCGCGGCCGCAAGGATCGGGGCGAAGTCGAACTGCTGGTTTGCGGTGGCATCAAGCGCGATCTGCGTCACCTTGAAGCGGGCGAAATGGGCGCTGACATGGTTGGCCAGCGGAGCCAACAGCGCCTGCGTCAGCGGCTCAAGCGCGGTGTTGGATGATGGGGTGATCATGCCAAGCCGGACTGTTGGCAATAGGGATTCGGGAGAACGATCTGCATCTGAAGAGTTTGAAATCAACATGATACTCCTGTCGGTTGCGAGGGGGCGCGGCAAGACATGTTGCAAGGTCAGGATGGATCTGGAGCACTGACCAATAAGACGCGCGGTTCTTTGACATCCAGGTCAGGCGCGCCGACCGGATGTTTCTGATCTGAGGGCGGTCAGTTCGCTTTGTCTTCGGCGGCGGCGGCACCCGAGTGCTGCAAGGCTGCAACCACTGACCGGCCAGTGTTCAGCAGGTGCTCGCGCCAGACGGCTCCGGCCGCATCGGAGGCGCGGGCGCGCAGGGTGGCCATCAGCGCCTCATGCTCTTGCACCGCCTGTTCCCAGCGCAGATCGTCCATGATCGCCATGTAGCGGCCGCGCCGGGCGCGCAGCATCAGGCGGCGGTGGCTTTCGATCAGCGTTGGATTGCCCGCGCCTTCGATGATGAAATCATGGATCGCGCTGTTGGTGTCAAAGTAGGCGTCAAGACGGCGTTCCTTGTGCTGCAACAGCATCGTTTTGTGCAGGTCTTCCAGTTGACCCATCATCGCGGGCAAGGCGAGCCGGGAAAAGCGGGCGGCGGCCATCGCTTCAAGTGCGGCGATCACTTCGAACAGGCTTTCCGCCTCGGGTGCGCCATACAAGGCGACGCGGGCACCCCGGTTGCGGCTAAGTTCGACAAGGCTGTCCTGGCGAAGAAGCTTCAGCGCCTCGCGCATCGGGGTGCGCGACACGCCAAGCGACAGGCAAAGCCGCCTCTCCACGAGCCGCTCGCCGGGGCGCAGGACGCCACGGATGATCATGTCGCGCAGATGCGCAGCCACCTGCTCGGCAAGTGCCTCGTCCGCCGCAGCCCCGTCTGGCGTCAGAAACGTGGCGGTCTGGGCCCTGTCATCGTCATCCAGCGTCATGTCACCCCTTTGAGCGAAATCCATAGCAGGACGCACCTTTCGTTGCCAGCGGTTCAGACCCGCGAACTGGCGCGGTAGAAGGGTTCATGGCGCGATGGGTCGATGTAATCGGCATAGAACTTGCGGGCATGGGGCAAGAGCAGTTTGGCAAGATTGCGCCGGTCAACCTCGTCATCCGACAGGGCGTGCGCCATGTCGTCATGCAGCGCCTTTAGTGCCCCGTCGCGGTCGACGCGGGTAAAGCGTCCGTCTTCGTACAGGATTTCGCCGTCGCAGATCACGCGGGTGACGCCGCCGGTCTTGGCGCGAAGGATCACGGCGTCCAGCTCTGATATCAGGGGATCAAGGTAGGGATAGCTGACGTGCTTCCAGTCGATCATCACCAGATCGGCGGCGCGGCCAACCTCCAGTCGGCCGATCTGGTCGCCGAAGGCCGTGGTGCGGGCGCCGCCCTCGGTTGCCATGCGCAGAACCTGCGGAATGGTGGGCACATCCGCCTCGACCATGCCGGGCACGCGGTGGGCGCGGGCGACAAGGCGCATTTCGTTCAGCATGTCGCGGTCGTCGTTCAGGCCTGCCTCGTCCAGCCCGATGGCGGTGTTGATGCCCTTTGCCTCCAGATTGTTCAGCGCAGCAAGGCCCGAGCGCAGGCGGAAATTGGAAGAACAGTTGTGACAGACGCAGGCCCCGGCGGCGGCCAGCTTGTCCATGTCGCTTTCGTTCAGCCAGACCCCATGGCCCAGGGTCAGGCGAGAGTTCAGCATGTCGAACCGCTCGATGTAATCCACCGCCGTGCAACCGCCGCGCCGCCACGCATATTCCTTCTGATAAGCGGTCTCCAGCAGGTGCATGTGCATGGGAACATTGAACTTGCGCGAGGTTTCCGACAGCGCGCCTAGGGCTGCGTCCGAGCACCAGTGCAGGTTGGCCGGGGCCAGTTGGATCTTCACCCGGCGCTTGTGCTGGTGGGCGCCGTGCAGATCGCTGAACAGCGCCAGACTGTCGTCAAGCCCGACACGGAACCGCTCGAACCAGCGCTTCATCGGGTCATGCAGTTCTTTCGGCAGGCTGGAGATGAACTCGTCGTCGGCTTGGTAGACCAGACGGTTCTGATCGCGCACGGCATAGCAGTAGGACACCCGCATGCCGATGTCCTCATAAGCGCGGATCACCTCTTCGGACAAGCTTTTGACCTCTTCCAGCGGGCCGGGCAGCCAGCCATGGATGTGCTGGACCGTGGTGATGCCCGAGCCGATCATCTCGAATGCGGAATAGAGCGTGTCGAGGTAGAGGTTCAGGTTGCGGGTGACCATCCGGGTAACGAACCACAATTCCAGCGGCATATCGGGCGAGCCAAGCTGCAGCGGCGTCAGGCCGACGTGGTGGTGCCCATTGACGAAGCCGGGCAGAACCACATCCGTCCCCGATCCGATCACCTTGGCGCCGGGATTTCGCGCCTTCAGGGTATCATACGCACCGATATCGATGATTATGCCATCTTCGATCAGAAGTGCGCCGCCCTCGATCTGGTCAACGGCGAAGCGGTCTTGGGTCCCTGTGATCAGGGTGCGGCTGCGGACAAGGGTGGCGGTCACGGCGCGATTCTCCGGTAATTGGGGTGCTTGTTGAAGGGTGGCGTCAGGTGCTGAGGGCTTCCTGTTCGGCAAAGGCGCGATCAACCTCGTCGCGCAAAAGCTCTGTCAGGTGGCGGCGCATCGCCTCGGCCTCGGGTGAAAAGGGGTCACGCGGGCGGGGCAGCTTGTTCTCGACGATGGTCTTGATGCGGCCGGGGCGTGAGGTGAACACGACGACCCTGTCCGACAGGGCCACGGCCTCGTCGATGTGGTGGGTGACAAACAGGATCGAGGCCCCGCTTTCCTGCCAGACATCCTGCAGAAACTCCTGCATCTTCTGGCGGGTCTGCACGTCAAGCGCGGCAAAGGGTTCATCCATCAGCAGAACCTTGGGCCGCATTGCCAGGGCGCGTGCCACCGCGACGCGTTGGCGCATGCCCCCCGACAATTCGTCAGGGCGTTTGTCCATCGCGGCAGACAACCCGACCTCTCGCAGGGCAACCATCGCCGCCTCGCGCCGCTCGGTAACCGAAGCGCCACGGATCGCAAGACCGAAGGCCACGTTTTCCCACACCGTCAACCAAGGGTAGAGCGAGGATTCCTGAAAGATCAGACTGCGGTCGGACGATGGCTGCGACACCGGTTGGCCAAAGAAGTTGACGGTGCCTTCGGTGGCCTCTTCCAGCCCGGCGATCAGGTAGAGGAGCGTACTTTTGCCGCAGCCCGAGGGGCCAAGCAGCACCACGAATTCACCCGGTTTCACATCAAGGTCGATATCGGCAAGCGCCTGATGCGCGCGCGGGGTGCCGGCGGCCCAGGTCTTGCCAACGCCCCGGCATACCACGGCATCCTGTTTGGAAAACGGCAGGTCAGAGGGCATTTTGAACTCCGCTCTTGGGCAGCCAGTACAGCAGCCGGGCTTGGACCATGCGAAGTGCGTAGTCGGTCAGGAAGCCAAGGACGCCGATCAACGCAATGGTGAAGAACACGAGCGACGGGTTGAACGTGTTGCGCGACAGCATGATGATCTGGCCCAGGCCGTAGCCCACACCGGTGGACTCGGCCACCAGCACCACCATCCACGCGGCAAAAAGGTTCATCCGCAACACCACCAGCATCGCCGGGAGGATCGAGGGAATGATGACCCGGCCATAAACCTGCCGTTTGGTCGCCCCCATGGTGCGCGCGACATGGATCAGGTTGCGTGGCACGTTGTCGATATGGGTGACGGTCGCCAGGACCATGTGGAAGAAGAGGGTGATCACGACCATGAAGATCGCAGGCCCGTTGCCGATGCCGAAGATGAAGACGGCAACTGGCAGCCAGGCGATGGGTGACACCGACGACAACAGCATCACGGTGGGCATCGTCAGGCGGTCGAACAGCCGGTAATAGCGCGCCAGAACGCCGACGATGATCGCCAGGACCGAGGCGATGGCCAGACCCGCAAGCACGCGGCTCATCGTGGCCAGAACCGTGGTGACAAGCGATTCCAGGCCCGACGGGGCGGTCGCCTGATCGACGCCTACGGCCCAGCGGGTGGCCGTGTTGAAGAACTGCAACTGATCGGGAATGTTGCCCAGAAAGATATGTGGCGGCGGCAGCAGCTTTTCGTCGGCCCAGCCCACAAACCAGAGAATTTCCCAGATGAGGGCAAAGAGGCTGATCGAGGTCAGCGTCCATCCAGCCGACGTCAAAGCGGTACGGGCCTTGTCGGGCAGGGCGAAAGCCGGGCGGCGCAGCAGCGCTGACCGCCCGGACGTCACGCCACCGACACGCTTGTCGGGAGCAATCTCTGTCATCACGCCGACTTCAGCTTGAGAGAGGCATAAAGTTCGGGATTCTCGGCAATCACTTCTTCCAGCAACGTCCAGTCGATGGCATCCCGGCCCGGCTTTTTCTTGATGTAGCCCATCTCGACCACGCTTTCGACGCGCTCCAGAATGAAGTCTGTCTGGCTGCGGGCGTCCACCACGGCGGGCTGCTTGGCCATCGCCACACGGGCGTTCTCAACCGAAGTCTTGTAATAGGTGCCGACCACCTTGGTCAGCACGGCCTCCGGCTCGTTCTCAGCCATCTGCTGGGCCAGCATCATCCCCTTGATCAGCGCCTTGAGCGCCTCGGGCCGTTCGGTAATCAGATTGGTCCGGGCCGCCAGCACACAGTCGGTGTAGCCCTTGCCATACATGTCGACGCCGTCTGTCAGAAGATGCGATCCTGGCACATCGTTCAAGAGCGCCGAGGCATAGGGTTCGATCGTGCAGAAGATGTCGATGGCGCCTGCCTTGAACATTTCGGCGGCCTCGGCCATCCCGCCCAGATAACGGATCGTCACATCGTTGAAAGAAATGCCGTTCTTCTTGAGATAGTCGAAGGGCATGACTTCAAGCGTATCAAGCTGGAAGGTGCCCAGAACCTTGCCTTTCAGCTTTTCCGGCGTGTCGAGGCCCGGCTGCGAGATCAGCGCGCAACCTTCGATGCCGCCACCGGCGATGATGGTGATCGGCACGTCTGCATCATAAAGCGCCATGAAGCTGGTGTAAGGCGTCAGGCCGATATCGACCGCGCCGGTGCCCATGAAGGTCACCTGATCGGCGAAGGTCGGGGTGTTGATAAACTCAAGCGTCAGCCCGTCCGCGGCGGCCAGCTGCTCGGCATGCGCAAGAAACAGGTTCAGGTTGCAGAACCCCGCACCATGCGTCGAGAGAAGCTTGTCGCCCGCCGCCATGGCCCGTCCAGCAAGGCCCCCAACGACGCCCATCGACAAGGTCATCGCCCCGGTGGACTTCATGAAGCTGCGGCGGCTGAGGGCGGGGGCGGCGGCGCGGGCAGACTGAATCCCCTCGCGGGTGATCAAACCGTGATGGTCGCACATGTGTTCGTTCTCCTATCCGCGCCCGGACCAGACCGACGCGCCTGTTATGTTTCTCGTAGGGTTCGTCCCACGAGGCGCCGCGACATCTGCACTGGATCAGGCAGTTTCCTGTGGTTCCAGCTTGGCAGCCTGGCAAGCACCTTCGGGACCGTAGTCTTCATTTGGAATTCAATTCAATGAGAACGTCGCAATTGGCGAGTGTTCCTTGCTGCGGTTGCACAGCCGCCCAACTGCGCGGCGAATTTCCACGCGGATTGCACATTATTGCGACATTTTCGCCCTAAAATCGAAAGAAAGGGCGATTCTCAAGGAGTGCTTTGCAACGCGATAAGCGGCATTAGGCAGAGAAGTCGAATGCCATTTTCTTCTTTACGCGACCCAGATGGCATGCCAAAATCTTCATCATGACGTTCCCGTGCCGTTTTTGGCGCCCAGAGTTCGAGTGATCATGCGACTGCTGCTTTTCAATCCGAATACCTCCCAGGCCTTGACCGACCGGATGGCGACGACCGCGCGCGCAGCCCTTCCCGAGGGTGTGACATTGCGCATTGCGACGGCACCGCGCGGGTTTCCCTATATCTCGAACCGGTCCGAAGCGCAGATTGCCGGGGCAGTGACGCTGGAGGTGCTGGCAACCGAAGCGACCGGCACGGATGCGGCGATCATCGCGGCCTTTGGCGACCCCGGGCTACGCGCCGCGCGCAATCTGTTTCCCTTTCCGGTGATCGGTCCGGCAGAGGCGTCGATGCTGACCGCCGCGATGCTGGGGGACCGCTTTTCCATCGTGGCGTTCACGCCGCGCATGCAGGGTTGGTACCGCGATGCTGTGCATGAGGTGGGGCTGGACCGGCGCTTTGCCGGGTTCCGGGCGCCCCGGACCGCCCCGCGCGGCCCCGAGACGGCGCAGGAAGACCTGCGCGATGAACTGCTGGACTGCATCCGCGCCTGCTGCGAAGAGGACGGCGCCGATGTCGTGATCACTGCCGGAGCGCCGCTTGCCGGTTTTGCCGCCCTGGTGCGGGCAGAAGCGGCGGCTCCGCTGGTCGACCCGATTGCCGCAGCCGTGCAACAGGCACTTACACTGGCGCGGATGGCTGTCCATGATCCGGGCGCGCCGCGGGCCTATAGTGATCCCAAGCCATCATTGGGGCTTGCGCCGGCCCTTGCGGCACGGTTTCAGGCCCGCGAGCCCGCCCCGTCGTCCATCAGGATCACCAGCGCGCCTTCGTTGGGACGCGTGAAGCCGTGACCGAAAGCCGATATGAAGACGCCGCAGCGACAGCCTGCGCTGCTGCCTGCCCCTGGCCGCACGACATTCGCACGGTGATCGAAAGCCAGACCTTCGACCCGTCACCATGGAATGTGGTGCTGGGGCCAGTCAGACCGCGCGGCGATCCGGCCGGGGCGGTCTTGCGCGATGGTGTCAGGGTCGTGGACTGGGGGCCGACAGGGCGGGCTGACATGGCCTTCAGCGTTACCAAAAGCTACATCGGATTGCTGGCAGCGGTGGCACTGGATCGTGGTCTGATCGCCGATTTCGCGCTGCCCGTGGCGCAGAGCATAGATGACCCTGCCTTTGCCTCGACCCGGAACCGGCAGGTGACATGGCGGCAGTTGCTGGATCAGACCAGCGAATGGGGTGGCTCGGTCTTTGGCATTCCCGATACGGTGGACCGGGACCGCCAGCTGGCACCAACCGATGACCAAACGCGTTTCGACCGCGCGACCCCGCTGCATGCGCCGGGAAGCTATTGGGATTACAACGACACGCGGGTGAACGCGCTCTGTCTGGCGCTGACCCGGCTTTTTGGCCGAACGTTGCCCGAGGTGCTGGCAGACCTGCACCCCGCCTTTGCAGACCGGCAAACCTGGGCCTGGGATGGCTATGGCCCGCGCAGCACGATCATGCTGGGGGGTGTGCCGACCGAAGTGGTGGTGGGCGGCGGCCATTGGGGTGGCGGGCTGGTGGCGACGGTGGACCATCACCTTGCATTGGGCGAAACCGTGCTTGCCGGGGGGCTGTATCATGGGGCGCGCATCGTATCGCCCGAAGCGCTGGCGGCGCTTTTGGAACCCTGCCCCTTGCAACCCGTCTATGGCGGGCTGTGGTGGCTGAACCGGGACCGGCGCTTGTTCGCCTCGGCCCCTTCCGACAGTGTGCTGGCAATGGGCGTCGGGGCAACGGTTCTGTGGACCTCGCGCGAGGCGGGGATGGTGGCCTGCTTGCGCTGGGTGCGGCCAGAAGCCGTGGACAGCGTGCTTGCCGCCCTGATCCTGGCAGCGGAAAGGGTCTAAGATGCGCGACATTGCGGAATTTGTGGCCGATGTCCACGCGGGCCGCGCCGATCCGGGCGCAGCGGTGGCCGAGGCCGAGGCCGCAATCGCAACCCATAACCCGGTGCTGAACGCGGTGGTCGGCTACGATCCAGCGATGGCCGCAGAGCAGGTTGCCGTCTTGCGTGCCCGGCTGCACGCGGGCGAGCGGCCCCCACTGGCCGGGATGACGGTCACGGTCAAGGACCAGTTTCACGTTGCGGGCTGGCCGGTCACCGAAGGATCACTGCTGTTGCGCGACAGGATTGCCGCTGCGGATGATGTCGCCGTGGCGCGGCTGCGGGCGGCGGGGGCAATTCTGATCGGGCGTACCAACATGTCCGAATTTGGCAGCAAAGGGGTCACGACAAACCGGCTTTATGGCCCGACCCGCCACCCAATGGACACGACCCTTACGCCTGGCGGGTCGTCCGGCGGGGCGGCGGTGGCAGTGGCCACCGGCATGTGTACCGTGGCGCTGGCCGCCGACGGTGGTGGGTCGATCCGCCGTCCGGCCGCGCATGTCGGTGTCGCGGGTTACAAGCCGTCGACCGGGGCCATTCCTGCGACGAACGGCCTGTCGCATACCTCGGTCACGGGGCTGATGGCGCGCAAGGTGGCCGACATCGCACGGGTTTTTGACGTCTTGCGGGGGCCGCATCCGGGTGATCCGTTAAGCGTGGCGCTCGGGCCAGATGATCACCGCGATCTGCGGTCGCTGCGCATTGGCTGGGCGCCGACACTGGGGCTGCAGGTGGCGGTGGACGATGCTGCCGCAGCGGCGGCCGAGGCGGCGGTGGATCGGATTGCTGCGGCCGGCTTCAGGGTGGCCCACGCCGCGCCGATCTGGCCTGCCGGCGCAGGCGAGGCGCGACTGATGCCGCTGCAGCATGCGGCGCTGGCCGCACGCTGGGGAGAAGCGTGGCGACGCGATCCCACGGCTTTTGACCCCGATATCGCCGTGCAGATCGACTTCGGTCTGGCGCTGTCCGGGGTTGAGGTGGCGATGGCTGACGCCCTGAGCCGGGCGATAGCACTTGCCGCAGCGGCCTTCTTTGCGGAGGGTCCCGACGTTCTGCTGGCATTGACCACGCCTTGCGCCGCCTGGCCGTTGGACCGCTTGGGGCCAAAACAGATTGGCAATGCCCCCGCAGGACCACGCGACCATGCCGCGCTGACCCCCCTGTTGAACCATGCGTTCCTGCCGGCGCTGACCATACCTTGCGGCACCGATGAAAGCGGCCTGCCGTTCGGCCTGCAAGTGATCGCCCCTCGCTTTTCCGATGACCTTGTGCTGCGAGCCGCTGCCGCCTTCGCGCCGCTGGCGGCAGGCTGACCTGTATTGGTTCCGACGCTTCGATCGTTCTCGCCGCTGCGTTCGGTCGCGCATGCAGGCGTCTTGCGCCATTTCAAGTCGTCGAACAGTGGCCGCGCTGTACGACTGAATGTGGATATGTCGCCCCTATCCGGACGGATCGTCGCAGGGCCGCTTCCCGCCCTTTGCGACGCGGCGTGTAAACGTCAGTTGGGATGGAAGCTTCACGACAAGTCGTTGTCAGAATACCACCGAAAGCGTTGCGGGCGTTGTGCAATGGGAAGACCTAGCCTTCCAAGCAAGCATCTCGAGTATCACCCAGTATCGTGGAGTTGCTAAGAGTTTCATCTGGCGCATTATTCACTCGCATCACGTATCACCCAATGGCACGGAGTATCATGTAGTTTCCTAAAAAAGACCGACAAAATGCCAAAGCTGAACGAGACCAAGGTGAGCAAGCTGACCTTCGCGAAAGATGGGACGGCCAAGCACTGGGACACCGAGATACGCGGCCTTGTCCTCTTCGTCGGCAAGGCCTCCAAGAGCTGGTATTTCCAGAAGGACGTGGGCGGCCAGACCCGTCGCGCGCTCATTGGGCGGCAGTTCGAAAAAAGGCATCGACAGGCATGCGCGCGACCACGTCGACATCGCCAATGTTCTGCAAGCTTTCAAGGTCGATCGAAACCTCTGCTCGATAATAGGTCGACCCCGTGCGGTCGTCGATCAACGCGGCGGCTCAGACGAGGCTGGCCCGCGCATTCCGCTGGAAGCGTATGCTGGAGTCGGGCGAGTTCACCACCATCGCCAAACTCGCCGAGCGCGAGGGGATCGCTCCGTCCTACATGACCCGCGTGCTGCGGTTCATGCTACTCGTGCCGGACATTGTGCAAGGATCCTGGACGGAAAGCAGGGGCCGGAGGTGACGCTGGCGCGGGTGCTGGAGCCGTTCCCGGTGGAGTGGGTGGGGCAGCGAGCCAGCTGTCACTGATTGACGTAAACGGCCCTCTCCGACCTTCGCCGATCCGTTCGGTTGCTGCAGCTATCCATCGGTTGTGTGCGACGCCGGTTCCAGCATGACGGCAACAGCGACAGAACCCTACTGAAAGCGGCTCAGCTGGTCCGCCCAAGAGACCCCCAATCAGATCAAAACCCCGATCAAACTCCCCTTCGAGACCGGAAGCCCGCTCAAACTGGATTCAGATGCCCGAACCGTTGCACAGCGGGTCAAAAAGGCTTGATCGCTGTGTAAGACAGCGGCAGAGTCGCCTGGTATGTTGCTCAACCTCGGGAACCTCGGTTGAACGTCCTATTCGGGAGAAAGAACGTGTGCGAACGTGATGCAATTAGACTTGGTCGTATCGACACAGTGAATACCGGCCATGACCGCGGTTTCGCCGGTGGCGGCGCCAACGAAAAAAATTGTGCATTATGTGCCGCGGCCGGTGTCGTAAACTTGGCGGCGGGAAGTTCGAACTGGTCGACCGAAATGGTTGCCTCGGCACTCGGCAATTCCGATAATATTTTGGGCGCGGGTTCGTCGGTCGATGCGCAGGCCGCAAACATCAAGACTTTCGGCCAAGGTTTGACCGGCCGCACCGCGACCCAATTGGGAACAATGGCGGACGAGCAACCATATGCAACAGCCACCACTTTTATGGACGGCTTTCCCGATAAAACGGTTTACGCGGTATGTTGCTCTGGCCCGCTTCACAGCGGGGGAGAGACCAAGTGCCACTGGCTGAATGCGGCCAAGTTAGGCGGCAAGATTCGCTATTTTGATTTTCAGCCGATGAAAAGCTCTCGCGCCGGATTGCCGGGAAAGTCCAATGCGGCAAGTTGCGACGTCCCGTTTATTGGCGTTATCACGCAGATGCGTTCGGGGGCAACGAACAAGGATATGCATGGGCTTCAGCAACTTGGGCGAATGTCCACAACAAATACCAAAATGGTCGTTCTGGCATTTCCACCGCGCTGAGGTTGACCCGGCAAGCCCTGGTTTTCTGAGACAGACATTTGCTATCCGTTTCCGCGGATTTCATCGAGGGAGTTCAGGGCGGGCCGAGGCTGTGTGGAAACTGCCTGCTGTGGTAGACTTCTGTAGGTCAGCAGGGGTTCGGCATGGCGGGTTTCATTGAAGGTACTGGGCGTGGCCAGACCACCCTTTTCCCGGAGCGGTTGGAGGACTGGATCGGCGAAGATCACCTCGTTCGCGTCGTCGATCTCTTTGTCGATGAGCTCGACCTACGAGGCTTTGGCTTCATGCGTTCGGCCCCGGCACGGACGGGGCGGCCCGGATATCACCCTTCGGTGCTGCTCAAGCTGTTCAAATACGGCTTTCTGAACCGGATCCCTTCCAGCCGACGGCTGAAGCGCGAGGCGGGACGCAGTGTCGAGGCGATGTGGCTGACCGGCCGGCTGGTGCCAGACCACAAGACCATCGCCGACTTCCGGCGCGACAATGGCCCGGCCATCCGCAAGACCTGCGCGCAGTTCGTGGAACTCTGCCGCCAGATCGGCACGCTGAAGGGCGATTGCGTCGCCATTGATGGGAGCAAGTTCAAGGCGGTGAACGACCGCGACCGCAACTTCACCAAGGGCAAGATCGCCAGCCGCCTCGCGCATCACGAGGCCGATATCGAGCGCTACATCAACGAGATGGCCCGTCGACCGCCAGGAGGAAGGCGAGGCGCACACCGAGAAGGTCGCCCACCTTGCCCGCCGCTACGGACGCATCCGGCAGGAGATCGCGCGGCTCCAGGCGATGGACACGGCCCTGGCCGACGCGCCGGACGGCCAGATATCCCTGACTGATCCAGATGCCCGTGCCATGGAGTCCAGCGCCCGGCACAGCGAGCTCGTCGGCTACAACGTCCAGAATGTCGTCGATACCGAAACCCACATCATCGTCACGCATGACGTCACAAACCAGGGTTTTGACTGCGATCAACTGAGCCCGATGGCGGCGGCGGCCAAGGAGGCTCTCGGCCGCGACGACCTGCACGCCATTGCCGACAGGGGCTAATAGACCGCCTGAAGCGCGATACCGACGCAATGACCTTACGGCGCTGCACGGTTGAGCATCTGTCCGGCACCATCAAGGCCTGGATGGGTGCCACCCACTTCCTGACCCGCCGCCTGCGAGGCGTCAGAACCGAGATGGCGCTGAACGTTCTGGCCTACAACATCAAGCGAATGGTCGCCCTGATCGGCATCCGCCGCCTGATCGAGGCCATCCCCAGCTGACGGTCGGCACTTGCTTTATCAAATCGGCGCAGAACCCGCCGATGGAGCGCACCGGACCGGATGATCGCCCGTCGCCAACCGAGGCCATGAGTTTCCACACACCCTCGGCCCATAGCCGACCTTCAATCTTGGACTGCGCTGCGCTGCGGTTGTCGCCGAACTGGCCGTTCATGTTTGCCTTGCAAGCCGTTGCCGCCCTCGAACAAGGCTCAGCAACTGCCTGGTCTGGCCAGCATCACAGCACTAACTGCAACCCGATAGCGCCAAGCGCTGCGACAGGAACGGCAAGCCACGGAGGGGCTTTCCACGCCATCCTGCCTTAAGGGAGCTAGGCCTGATGCCATGCCCTGTCGCCCGCCGCATCCTTGATCCTCGTCGGAAGGCCGAGAGTGTCGAGCAGGTGGAACAGTGGCTTCGGGTCCAGTTCTTCGACGTTCACCATCCTGCCAAGGTCGTAGGTTCCGTCCGCGATCAGCATGGCCATCGCGACAGGGGGCACGCCGGCGGTGTAAGAGATCGCCTGACTTCCGACCTCGGTGTAGGCGTCTTTGTGGTCCGCCACGTTGTAGACGAACACCTCGACCTCTGCGCCGTCCTTCGTGCCTTTGACCAGATCGCCTATGCAGGTCTTTCCGGTATAATCAGGCGCCAGTGACGCGGGGTCTGGCAGGACGGCTTTGACCAGTTTCAGGGGCACGACCTCCAGCCCTTCGGCCGTCCGGATGGGCTGCTCGGAGAGCAGTCCGAGGTTCTGCAACACCGTGAACACGTTGATGTAATGCTCGCCGAAACCCATCCAGAACCGCACGTCGGCCTGTGGATAGTTGACGGCCAGCGAATGGACCTCGTCATGGCCCGACAGATAGGCCGTGTGCGTGCCGACGACCGGAAGATCCCAGTCGCGCCCCACCTCGAACATCGCGTTGCTTTGCCACTGTCCCTGCTGCCAGCTGTAAACCGTTCCGGTGAACTCGCGGAAGTTGATCTCAGGGTCGAAGTTGGTCGCGAAGTATCTGCCATGCGAGCCCGCGTTGATGTCAACGATGTCGATCGAGGTGACCTCGTCCATGAAGGTGTCGATGGCAAACCGCGCAAACGCGTTGACCATGCCCGGATCGAACCCTGCCCCAAGGATCGCGGTTACCCCTGCCTTGGCGCAATCGTCGCGGCGGGTCCATTCGTAGTTGCCATACCACGGCGGCGTTTCGCAGACCTTGGCCGGATTTTCGTGGATGGCCGTGTCGACATAGGCGGCCCCGGTCTGGATGCAGGCGTCCATCACGGTCATGTTCACGAACGGCGACCCGACGTTGATCACGATCTGCGCGCCCGTCTGGGCCAGCAGGGCCACCACTGCCTCACTGTCCATCGCATCGACCGCATGGGCCAGAAACACCCCGGCCTGTTTCATCGCCTTCTTGTCATGCACGCTCTGGATGATCGCCGCGCATTTCGACACAGTGCGGCTGGCGATATGCAGATCGCCCAGCACATCGTTGTTCTGCGCGCATTTGTGCGCCACGACCTGCGCCACACCGCCCGCGCCGATGATAAGAACATTGCGTTTCATATCGCCAAGAGACCTCGTGAGCTGGTATTGGATCAGGAAAGGGCCGCTTCGAAGTCTTCGTAGTCAAAATCGCGGACCATGCGTGTCGTGCCGTCAAGTTCACGGACCGCGATACCGGGCATTTTCAGGCCATTGAACCAGTTCTTCTTGACCATTGTGTAACCGGCGGCGTCTTGAAACGAGATGCGGTCGCCCGGCTTCAGGGGTGCGTCAAAGCGGAACTCGCCGAAGATGTCGCCCGCGAGGCAGGATTTTCCACAGATCATCCACTCATGGGACCCGGCGCTGGGGATGACCTTTGCGGGCTCGCGGTAGATAAGCAGGTCGAGCATGTGCGCCTCGATCGAACTGTCGACGATGGCGAGGTTTTTGCCATTGTGCATCGTGTCCAGCACGGTCACTTCCAGCGTTGCAGCGCCCGTGATGGCGGCCTCGCCGGGTTCAAGATAGACTTGCACGCCGAACCTGTCGGCAAAATCACGAAGGCGCCGGGCCAATCGGTTCAGCGGGTAGCCTTCCCCTGTGAAATGGATGCCACCCCCTAGGCTGACCCAATCCATCTTCCTCAGGGTCGGGCCGAACCGCGTCTCGATCAGTGTCAGCATTTCGTCGAACCGGTCGAAATCGCGGTTCTCGCAATTGTTGTGGAACATCAGCCCGGTGATCTCCTCCGCGATCTCTGCAACGCGGGCGGGATCGCCTTCGCCCAGACGGCTGAAGGGGCGCGCGGGGTCGGCCAGATCGAAGATTGACGTCGAGACACCCGGATTGACCCGCAGGCCGCGCACATGGCCTTTTGCGGCATCCGCGAACCTAGTCATCTGTCCGATGGAATTGAAGATTATCTTGTCAGAGTGCGCCAGTACCTCTGCAATCTCGTGATCTGCGTAAGCCACCGAATATGCATGCGTTTCCCCAGGAAATCGCAGATTTCCCAGCTTGACCTCGTACAGCGAGGACGAAGTCGTCCCGTCCATGTAATCGGCCATAAAATCGAAAACTGACCATGTCGCGAAACATTTCAGCGCCAATAGGGACTTGGCACCCGACGCCTCACGCAGCCACGCGATCTTTTCCAGATTGGGCAGCAAGCGCGACTTGTTGATCAGGTAATAAGGCGTCTGCACGGACAAATCCTTTCGGTAGCCGTTCCCGATGGCTCCGTGGTCTCCTAGTCCACGTCGCTGGCCGGGGCAAACAACATATGGCCGGCGAAAGGACACCTGTTCCTCCTCGATCCCCCGCTGGGAAATCTCAACGACGCCTCCCATCTCGATTTGCAGTGTGCAGCCGGGCAAGCCGTCGCAGGCAAATTGGGTCCGGCGGCTTGGCCAGGGCTGCGTTTTGCGTCGCCGGACATGATGCATTGGTCGCGGTCGGGCGAGTTCATGATCATGGTCATCCTTGGCGGAGTCGGCACCTTGGCGGGGCCGTTCATCGGGGCGGGAGTCTTGTTCACGCTGGAGACGATCCTCGCGCGGTATACCGAGCATTGGATGTTGCCGGTCGGTATCCTGCTGCTCGTTGTGGTGCTGACCTCGCGTGGGGGGTTGATGGCGCTGATCCGCAAGCTGACCGGAGGGCAGAAGTGACCGATGTCCTTAGGATCATTGGATTGGCAAAGAACTTCGGCGGCTTGACAGCAACCGACAACGTCAGCCTGAGCGTGAAGGCGGGAGAAATCCACGCCCTGATCGGACCGAACGGGGCAGGAAAATCTACCCTCATCAACCAGATATGTGGCGAGATCATCCCCAATTCTGGGCATATCCACCTTGCCGGACGAGACATAACGCGTCTGCCCCCCGCAGACCGTGTGGCGCTGGGATTGGGACGGACGTTCCAGATCACCTCGCTCTTGGAAGAGATGAGCGTCCGCGGGAATATCGGCCTTGCCGTGCAGGCGCGCGAAGGCCGCAATTTCCGGATATTCGACAGGGTCGCGAAACGGTCGGAGGTGTGGGACGACGTCGACCGCATTCTGAAAACCTCGGTCCTTGGTGCGCGCGCAGATGTGACCGTGGCCGATCTCGCACATGGCGAGAAGAAACAACTGGAGCTTCTGATGGCGCTGTCGCAAAGGCCGCGTCTGTTGCTTTTGGACGAGCCGATGGCGGGGCTCGGTCATCTGGAAAGCCAGCAGATGATCGAGGCATTGCGGGCCGCGCGAAACGACTGCGCCATGCTGTTGGTCGAACACGACATGGATGCCGTCTTCGCTTTGGCCGATCGGATCACCGTGATGGTGTACGGTCGCGTCATCGCTGCCGGAACCGCCGAGGAGATCCGCGCGAATCCGACGGTTCGCGAAGCGTATCTCGGAGAGGAGGAAGCCTGATGCTGTCGGTGCAAAACCTGCAAGCCGGGTACGGCCACTCTCAGGTGCTGTTCGACGTATCGCTCGACATCAAGGATGGCGAGGTTGTCACCCTGATGGGCCGCAACGGCATGGGCAAGACCACCACGGTGCGTGCCATCATGGGGCTGTTGCCACATCGTGCTGGGGCGGTGGTCTATGGTGGCCAGTCGATAAGCGGGCTGGCCCCCGAAAAGGTGGCGCGGCTCGGTCTCGGTCTGGTGCCGGAAGGGCGGCAGGTCTTTCCCACCCTGACGGTTCGTGAAAATCTGGTGGCGACCGCGGCCAACAGGCTCAAAGCACAGTCGCCGTGGACGCTTGCCCGAATTTACGACCTCTTTCCCCGGCTTGGCGAGCGCGCCGGACAGATGGCGGGCACCCTGTCGGGCGGTGAACAGCAGATGTTGGCCTTGGGGCGCGCCCTGATGACCAACCCCCGGCTGCTCATTCTGGATGAGGCGACCGAGGGGCTCGCGCCGGTCATCCGCGCCGAAATCTGGCATGTGGTGGAAAGGCTGAAGGCGGAGGGTCAGTCCATTCTGCTGATCGACAAGACCTTCTCGGTACTAAAGCGCATTGCCGACCGTCACTTCATTCTGGAAAAGGGTTCAACGGTCTGGATCGGAACAAGCGACGATCTGACCCGGGATCAGGACCGCGTGCAGACCTGGGTCGGCATCTGATGCGCTTGGCCCTGATCGGCTGGGGTGCTGTCGGCTCCGAAGTGGCGCGGCTGCTCTTGGCACGTAGGGCCCCGGTGCAGATTGTCGCGGTCGGGGTGCGTGATGGCGGGCGTGTCCTACCCTTCCCCCTGATCACCGACCCTTTGGAACTCGCGGCGCATGCGCCTGATCTGGTGGTCGAAGCCGCAGGGCGTGATGCCGTGATGCCATGGGGTCAGGCCGCATTGGCCGCCGGGGCCGACTTCGCCCCGGCCTCTACCTCGGCTTTTGCCGAGGCTGGCGCGCTGGACCGGTTGTCAGCCTTTGCGCACAGCCACAAGCGTCAGCTTCTGATAGCACCCGGAGCGTTGGGTGGCATCGACGCCCTGTCCGCCGCTGCCCGTCTGCTCTTGGCGGACGTGACACATGAGATAACCAAACCACCTTCGGCATGGGTCGGGACTGCAGCCGAAACGCTGTGCGATCTGCACGGTCTGACCGCACCGCATTGCTTTTTCGCAGGCTCGGCGCGCGAGGCCGCGCAGCGTTTTCCGCAGAATGCCAATGCTGCCATGATCACCGCAATTTCGGGCCTTGGACCCGATGCAACGAATTTGCGAATGATTGCCGATCCATCCGCAACGGCCAACCGTCACCGCATCATAGCGCTTGGGGCTTTCGGACGAATGGAAATCACCTTGGACAATCTGCCCCTGGTCGGCAACCCAAAATCTTCCGCCCTGACCGCGCTGTCCTTGGTGCGGCTGATCGAGAACCGCACAAACGCCTTGGTGATCTGATCCTTGCTTCCGAAGCCGCCCTGCCTCGCGGGCAGCTTGACGCTGACTACACCGCGCGCGCCACCGTCAGCGAGGCAGAGTTTGCCCGCATACTCGGGCAATACCAAAGCCTGTCGGACAGGGCACATCACTCGCCGGACATGCGTGGGGCACAGGTATTCTGCCCAGAAAACGGCCTGAAATTGGACCTTTTCGGCACGAGACCGGGAGAGGTTCGCCCAGTTGTCGTGTTCATACACGGCGGGTACTGGCGCGCGCTGACCCGCGCGCAATCGGCCTTTGCGGCCCCGATGTTGGCGGCGCATGGAATTGCGAACGCCGTGCCGGATTACCGTCTGGCCCCGGATGCCAGCATTACGGACATCATCACGGACTGCCGTCAGGCAATCGCCTGGCTTTGGCACAACGCCGCTGATTTGGGTATCGACAGGACGCGGATCACGGTGACCGGATCATCTGCGGGCGGACATCTCGCCGCCGCTGTTGCGCAACCGGGCTGGCAGGCCGCCATGGGACTGCCAGAGCAGGCTTTGCATGCCTGCCTGCCGGTTTCAGGACTGTTCGAACTGGCCCCGTTGGCCGCAAGCCATGTTCAGGACTGGATGCGGTTCACGGACGCCGAAATTGAGCAAAGCCCGCTGCGCCATCCCCCGACTGGCTTGCGCGGAGCGCTGGCGCTTGCGGCGGGGTCGGGCGAGGCAGCCGGGTTTCACCGTCAGTCGGACGCGTTCGCAAAGGTAACAGGCTGGCCAGTCCTCGAGATCGCAGGCCGCAATCATTTCGACGTCATTCTTGACCTGACAAACCCCGAAACTGCCCTGTCGCGAGTCTTGCTGGATCTTGCTCGTTAGGTTTGATCGCCTGGCCGTCCGACCGGAGTTCGAGATCGCCCGTCTGGAACCGCGCCGGAAACCGCGTTCTGCGCCAGATGGGAGCGGGTACCCGCCTTGGGCGCGCAATCGCCTTGGCCAATCAAACCACATGGTTCGCCTTAAGGATCCGATAGCTTTCTTTCCGCGACTCTCTCCGGACCGTCCTTCCTTGCTCAAGCGGTACCAACCAGACCGCGATGGGTAGCATTTGCCGGTGGAACTTCAATTGTCGGGTTGAGCCACCTCGCGGCGCAAGCTATTCAGAGCCGAACGGCAGTCCAGTCCTTGTCTCGACAGGGCCTGATCGTCCGTAGCACTGGTCACAAGTGATCAGCGGGCAGCGTCGATCCATCCAGCAGCGGCGATGCAACGGGCGACTGAGAAGGGCGCGACGCATGAGAACAGACGGCCCTACCCCTCCCGAGGACCGCCGCATCACCGGGGTCGGGACTGGCGTCAGGAGCTCCGACCACGTCCCTGACCGGCCCGTGATGCCTGTCGAAACGATGACGCTGGCGGATACGGTCAGCTGGCGCAAGGGACTGGCCACGATGTGGCGGGTCGCGGTCTATGCGCGCGAGACCCCATGGCAGGCGATTACCGCGCTGGTGGCGACGCTGCTCGCGGCGTCGCTTCAGCTGGCCATCCCGCAGCTGCTTGGACAGGCGGTGGACCAAACGCAGCTGGCGGTTACGTCGGATGGCGGAGCTGCCCTGGATGCGGCCCTGTGGAACACGGCGGCATTGGTGCTGCTCGTCTCGACCCTGCGCGGGGTTTTTGCGACCCTGCAGAACTACTTTTCGGAGGCGGTGGGACACCACACCGGCTATCGCCTGCGCCTTCAGTTTTACGACAAGATCCAGCACCTTTCCTTCGGCTTTCACGACTCGGTCCATTCTGGCGATCTGATCACGCTTGGCCTGCTGGACATCGAAGGTGCGCGAATGTTCTTTTCCACCGGCCTGATCCGTTTTGTGCTGCTGGTGATCCTGATCGGCATCGGCGGCTATGGCCTCTTGGCGACAGACTGGGTGCTGGGCCTGATGGCGCTGTCGTTTGTGCCATTCGTCGGGTGGCAGTCGTCGGTGTCGCAGCTGAAGCTGCGCGGTACGTGGCTCATGTTGCAAAAGCGGCTCGATGTGCTGACCCGGGTGATGGAGGAGAACCTGGCGGGCATCCGTGTCGTGCGGGCCTTTTCCGCGCAGCCGCACGAGGTGGCCAAATTCCGCAGCACGTCCGTCAGTGCGCTGGAGCTGGCGCATGAGCGGGTCGACATCCGGGTGCGCTCCACCAGCCTGATGACGTTGTCGTTCTTTGTATCGATGGGGCTGGTGCTGCTGGTCGGTGGGTTCAAGGTCCAAGCGGGCGAGATCACCGTGGGGACCTTGGCTGCCTTCCTTACCTTCATGACCATCCTGCAGATGCCGGTCCGGCAATTGGGTATGCTGGTCAATTCGGTCGCCCGCACCTCGACCTGCGGCGCGCGGCTCTTTGCGCTACTCGATCTTGCGCCCGCCGTCGCCGACCCGCCGGGGTCCCCCGCGCTGCGTCTGACGACGGGCACCTTGACCTTTGCCAATGTCGGCTTTGCCTATCCGTCTGCGCCGGACAAGCCGGTGCTGGAGGCGATCAGCTTTACCGCGAAGAAGGGGGAGACGATCGGCCTGGTCGGCCCGCAGGGCAGTGGCAAAACGACCATCGCCCAGTTGATCCCTCGGTTTTACGATGTGACGCATGGCGCGATCAGGCTCGACGGGCAGGACATCCGCGACGTGTCGCTGCGGTCGTTGCGCGAACAGGTGGCGGTCGTCAGCCAGGACGTGTTCATGTTCACCACCACGATGGAGAACAACATCGCCTATGGCGACCCTTGGGCCCAGCCGGCCGAGATCGAGGGTGCTTCGGACAAGGCGCAGCTGCACGGCTATATCGACGGCCTGCCAGACCGCTATCGCACTGTGGTAGGTGAGCGTGGGGCATCGTTGTCAGGAGGGCAGCGGCAGCGGATGTCGATTGCACGAAGCCTGATCCTCGCCCCCGGCGTGCTCGTGTTCGACGATTCGACTGCCGCAATCGACGCCCGGACCGAAGCGCGCATCTTCGACGCTATCAAGGCGCAGGCTGCCAGCCGAGTGACGATCCTGGTTGCGCACCGACTGAACACGCTGATGTCGGCAGACCGCATTCTGTTTCTGGATCACGGCCGCATCGTCGAACAGGGATCACATGCCGAGCTGCTGGCACTGGGGGGGCGCTATGCCCGCCTGCACGACCTGCAGAACCG
>JANPKV010000218.1:0-4665 GCA_031426185.1 Rhodobacterales bacterium
ACGGTGTTGGCCTTGATGGTGATGCCGCGTTCGCGTTCGATATCCATGCTGTCCAGCATCTGCGCCTTCATGTCGCGCGCAGCCACCGTGCCGGTCATCTGGATGAGCCGGTCGGCGAGGGTGGATTTGCCGTGGTCGATATGGGCCACGATGGAGAAGTTGCGGATCTGATCAAGCTGGGTCATGGGCGCCCTATACCCTGCCCTTACGACCCGTGGAAGAGGCTAGGTGGGCTGGACCGCGCTGACGACGAAGCGAACGGTCGCTTCGGCCCCGGCGCCAACCAGGCAAGTCCCACGCCAGGCAGACCGTTCTTGATCGGCCCTGACATCTGCGCCAGTGTGGCCCCCGGAGCAGGGAGGCCTCGGCAATGAACGAAAAGGACTTTGGTCACGAAGACGCGCGCGGTCATTGGGCGCCGGACCGGCCGATTTCCTACGGCCCCGCCTTTGACTGGCCGCCGAACCCCAAACGGCTGGCAAAATGGCTGTTCGGGTTTCCGGGCTATTTCCTGCCGTGGAACGTTTTTTATGCCGCGATGGCCCTGGTGCTGTGGACCTGGTTTTCCCCCAGCCTCGAGACGACCAAGGACCTTGCACCCGGCTGGATCGCCTATCTGCTGATCCGCAATGAAATTCTTGCGGTGCTGGTCTTTGGTGCCTGGCATCTTTGGCTTTACAGCTGGAAGCGGCAGGGCACGCTGTTCAAGTACAACCGCCAGTTCCCACGGGAAAAGTCGCCGGGTTTTCTGTTCCAGAACCAGACCTATGACAACATGTTCTACACGCTGGTCAGCGGGGTGCCCATATGGACCGCCTATGAGGTTCTGCTGCTGTGGGCCTATGCCAATGGCTGGGCGCCGATGGTCACCTTCGCAAGCAGCCCGGTCTGGTTCGTGGCGGTCTTTTTCCTTGTGCCACTGATCCACGAAGTGGGGTTCTACTTTTGCCACCGCCTGCTGCACTTTTCGCCGCTTTACGAGATCGCGCACAAGCTGCATCACCGCAATATCAACCCCGGGCCGTGGTCGGGGCTGTCGATGCACCCGATTGAGCATGTGATCTATTTCTCCACGATCCTGCTGTTCTTCATCATCCCCAGCCATCCGGTCCACATGATCAACCTTGCATCGCGGCTGGGCGTGGCTCCGGCACAGGGGCATACCGGGTTTGACCGGGTCGTGCTGGGCGAAAAGTCCAGTTTCGAGGCCAGCTATTATGCGCATTACCTCCATCACAAGTATTTCGAGGTGAACTATTCGGACGGGATGGTCCCCCTGGACCGCTGGTTCGGGTCCTTTCATGACGGCAGCCCGCAAGCGCACGAGGCGATGAAGGCCCGCCGGACGCGGCGCAGCACCTGACCCCATGGGGCGTGGCGGGCTCTGTGCATCACGTCAAGGCAGGGTGCGGCAATGCGCCATTTCCCGCGGTGATTGTATCCGACCGCCGCAAAGGCTAGATCCCCATGTGTTCGCCCATGCAAAGGCCGTAGCCTGATGTTTCGATCCCTCGTTCTGGCGCTGATCCCGCTGACCCTTGCAGGTGCCGCAGTGGCCGGTCCGATCGAAAAGGCGTGCCTGTCGTCGGGCCGCGACGCGGCGGACCGCCGCATGTGCGGCTGCATTCAGGGCGTGGCGGACCAGATGCTGGAGGGGTCGGACCAACGGCGGGCGGCCAAGTTCTTCAGCAACCCCGAACTGGCGGCCAAGACGATGCTGTCGGACACCGCGCGTGATGATGCCTTCTGGGCGCGGTGGGAGAGGTTCGGGGAAACCGCTACGATCTACTGCTCGCCGCAGCCGACCTTCACTGAGTAATCGCGCGTGAATGACCAAGGCAGGCGGGATGCCGGGCGTCGCGCTCCCGTGAGTGTGACGCGAAGGGTTAACGCTCGGTCGCTCCCTTGCCTTCAAGAATGTGGCCACGATATTTCGCGATCCGTGCCAGCCGCGTTGCCGACGTCTTGGCGGTGTTCAGACCGATCACATAGCTTTTCTGCCGCCCCGGGGTCAGGTTGTGAAACGCCTCGGCCAGTTCGGGATCTGCGTCCAGTGCGTCGACCAGCTCATCCGGCAGGTCAATCTCTGTTGGCTCCTTGATGGGCGTAATGCCCGCCTCGGCATATCCCATCGCTTCACGCAGATAGGACAGGATGACAGGCTCCATCGCGGCGACCTCTGCTGCGTCGCGAAACCTGATCGTGTCGGCATGACGGGTATTCGGACCCTGCTTTTCCATCACGCCTGCGGCGTCGCGCATCAAGGCAGAATTGAAGAAGTTCAGGCGAAAATCGCCGCGAAGCGCCCCGATGAGTGCGATGTTCCGCCCGGCATGCATATAGCAGGGGTGGCCCCATTTGACGGTTTCGATCAACCCGGCGGCGCGACAGATGCGGCGAAGCTGTGCAAGTCCGCTGGCCCAGGTACTGGCCGAACAATCCACCGTGTCAAAGCGCGGGCAGCGACCGCAGCCTCTGGTGAAATAGTCCCCGATTTCGGTGATCATCATGCGTCTCGGTCCATGCTGATGGGGGCAGTCTAGCCCGGACAGGTCCGGCAATCAAATCCCGGCGCGCCCTGCCCTAGCGGAACGCTGGACCGTGCGCCCAAAGCGTCAGCGACCAGCGCATGCCGCGCGTCACCGGTTGCACGCGGTGAAGGTGAAAGGACGGAAAGACAATGGCCGTCCCCACCTCACGCGGGGCGGTCTGGGGGCTGTGACCGGCCCAGATGTCCAAGGCGCCGCCCTCATAGGAAGATGGCTCCGATAACTGCACCACCACCGTCAGCTTGCGCCGTGCGGCCCAGGTGCCGCCGCCGATATCAGCATGCCAGTCGAAATGCGCAGCCCGCGCCGCATCATATCGCGCCACCTGCGCGCTTTCGCCGAAATCGGTCAGATCAAACCCGTACCCCTGGCGGTTGGCAGCGGCCGTGATGGCGATCATGCGCTCCATCACCCAGCCGGCCCCGGGCAGATCGTCCAGCCAGACGATGTCGGCGCGCCGGACCTGATGGGCTGTCGTGGCCCCGACCAAAGCCGCATCGCGCATCGGGGCATCGGCGCATAGGGCCGTGAGGCTTGCGCATTCGACCGCCGTCAGGACGCCCGGCATGACTTGAAAGGGAAGCATCGCAGCTGGACCAGATACCTAATCCTCGGCCGCGTCGTCGCCCATCATCGCGTCGTGATCCATGCCCTCGTGATGCATTGCGCCATGGTCATGTCCGCCCGCGCCCGGCTTGCGCGCGTTGTCGACCGGCACCTCGATCGTGATGTCGCCTGCGACTTCGAATGTCAGGGTCAGCGCCATGGTGTCGCCCTCCTGAAACGGCTTCGTCAGGCCCAACAGCATGATGTGATCGCCGCCGCGCCCGAGTTCCAGCATCTCGCCCGCAGGCACTGCAAGGCCGTCTTCGACCGCGACCATCGTCATCATGCCAGAGGCATCCTCGACACTGCTGTGCAGTTCCGCGCGTTCGGCGGCGTCGGTCTTTGCCGCGACCAGCCGGTCGTCGACCTCAGAATTGTTGTGGACCATGAAGAAGATGGCCCCCGATCCGCCCCCCGCAGCCGAAGTCCGCGCATAGATGTCATGGATGTGCATGCCCGCGGGATGCTCCTCGGCCACGACCGGCGCGCACAGGGCGCCAAGGGAAAGTACGAACGCGGCAAGGAGCGGGCGAAGGGTCATGGTGCAAAGCCTTTCGGGCGGTCATCTCGGCGGTATGTCGGGCTTGCCGGGCGAACTTGCAAGTCCATCGCGGCGCGCGCGGCGAAAAGTCCCGCCCCTGCCGGCAAACGAAAAGGCCCCGTTCCGGTCAGGGAACAGGGCCTCGATCTTGCAGGCGCAAAGGATCAGACTGCGACGGCCTTTGCCTTGGCGATGTCTTTCTTGATGCGCAGCGCATCGGACGACAATTCGTCATCCTTGGATTTGGCGAGGAACCCGTCCAGACCGCCGCGATGGTCCACGGTCCGCAACGCTGCCGCAGAAATCCGCAGCTTGAACGATTGGCCCAGAACGTCCGAGATCAGCGTGACCTCGTTCAGGTTCGGCAAGAACCGGCGCTTGGACTTGTTGTTGGCATGGCTCACTTTGTGGCCGGACATCGGGCCCTTGCCCGACAATTCGCAAACGCGCGACATCGCCTTGATCCCTTGGTAGCGGGGCCAACCGGCCCCGTTGAAACATGAAAGCGCACCGCCAGACGGGCAGCGCGCCGAATTCGAGCTTGCGTTTAGGGGCATTCGCACCAGAGGTCAAGCGATTCACGGCGCGCGCCGCGCAATCATCTCCCTGGGCCGAACGCAGGTGGCCGGGCCGAAAATCCAAGGGACTTTTCTTTGATGCCCGAATACATTATGCACCCGTCCCATGACAGTCCTTGCGCGCAAACCCCTGTCCTCCAGACGCCGACGCGTCTGATATTGCCCTGGTCCGCGACCAGGGTCACGTCGACGCATACCGTCGCCTTCATCGCCTTGCCCGCTGTCGAAAGGACCCGTCTTCCATGATTTCCGCCGTTTTGCCGACCTATAACCGTGCGCCGCTGGCCTTTGTCCGTGGAGAGGGCTCGTGGCTGGAGGCCGAGGATGGCAGCCGCCACCTCGACCTTGGCGCCGGGATCGCGGTCAACGCACTGGGTCACGCGCATCCGGC
>JANPKV010000219.1:0-37859 GCA_031426185.1 Rhodobacterales bacterium
GCCCATGAGCATGAGGAGTGACGATTTGCCCGACCCTGACGGCCCGACAAGCCCCACCGTTTCGCCCCGCGTCACGGTCAGCGTGATGCCACGCAGGATATCCACCGGCCCCGCATTGCCCGCAAGGGTCAGGCGGGCATCAGTCAGGGAAAGGATCGTATCGGGCATCTGGTCAGTCCTCGGGCAAGCGCGCCATCTGGGATATGGCGCAGTCACGACCTTCCGCAACCTCACAATTGCGTGGATTCTCACGATAAACGCGGCTGTGGCGGATGAGCCGGTGATCGTCGCCCTGGGAGACAGCCTGACGCAAGGCTACGGGCTCGCACCGAATGAGGGTTTTACCGTGCAGCTTGAGGCGTGGCTGCGCGCCAACGGCCATCCCGCCGTGGTCCAGAATGCCGGGGTATCGGGGGATACGACGGCCGGGGGGCTTGCACGCGTGGGTTGGGCCTTGGGACCCGACGCGGATGCGGTGATCGTGACGCTGGGGGGCAATGACATGCTGCGGGGAATCGATCCGGCCAACAGCCGTGCCAATCTGGACGGCATCCTGAAAGAAGCCACCGCCCGCAGCCTGCCGGTCCTGCTGGTTGGCATGACCGCGCCCGGCAATTTCGGCGCGGATTACAAGACCGCGTTCGATGCGATGTATCCCGAACTTGCCGCACAATACGGGACGCTTTTGGCGGCGGACTTTTTTGGCGGGCTGGTCGCTGCGGGGGCGGATGCGTCCGACCCGGCGTCGTTTGCGGCCTACATGCAGCCCGACGGCATTCATCCGAACCCCGAAGGCGTCAGGTTGATCGTCGAGGGGTTGGGGCCGAAGGTCGTCGAACTTCTGGCCATGACGGGGACCAAACCATGACCGCCGCCCTTCTGGAGAGCTTGCGCCAAACCATCGGGGCGACCCAGGTGCTGACCGGTGACGACATGGCAGGCTACCGACAGGACTGGATGCACCGCTATGTCGCGTCTCCCCTGGCTGTCGTGCGGCCGGGCAATACGGACGAAGTGTCCGCCTGCCTGCGGCTGGCTGCGGCTGCCGGCGTGCCGGTTGTCCCCGTCGGCGGCAAAACCGGACTTGTCGGCGGCATCATGACGACGGGCGGGCTGATGATCAGCCTGGAGCGGATGAACCGCATCCGCGAATTGCGGGCCGGCGCACGGATCGTGGTTGCCGATGCGGGGGTCATCCTGTCGCGGCTGCACGATGCGGCCGAGGCCGAGGGCCTGTACTTTCCGCTGTGGTTCGGCGCGCGCGGTTCGGCGATGCTGGGGGGTGTGCTGTCCACCAATGCAGGCGGCTCGAACGTCTTGCGCTACGGCTCCACGCGAAGCCTGTGCCTGGGGCTGGAGGTCGTGTTGGCCGATGGCCGCGTGCTGAACCTGATGAGCGCGCTGCACAAGGACAATTCGGGCTATGATCTGAAGGACCTCTTTATCGGGGCCGAAGGAACGCTCGGAATCATCACGGGCGCGGTGATGAAGCTGGTCCCGGCACCGCGCGCCCATGCGACGGCGACCGTGGCGATGGGGTCGATTGCCGATGCGCTGGCACTCCTGAACCGGGTGCAGGATGCGACAGGCGGTCGTGTCGAGGCGTTCGAACTGATGCCACGCACCTATCTGGAGCGGCTGGCGGTGGTCCGGCCTGACCTCGGCCAGCCCTTTGCCGAAAAGCCCGAAGTGGCGATCCTGATCGAGGCGGCGACGACCGCGCCCGCAGATGCGACCCCAGAACCCGATGGCACCGTGCCCCTGACGCGGGTGCTGGAAACCATCCTTGGCGAGATGCTGGAGGATGGCCGGATCAGCGATGCCGTCGTGGCACAAAGCGAAGGCCAGCGCCGCGCCATGTGGGCCCGGCGCGAGGCTGCGGCGGAACTGACCCAGGCGGTGTTTCCTGCCGTCGACACCGATGTCTGTCTGCCACTGGACCGGGTTGCCGATTTCATGAAGATGGCCGTGGCGCGACTGGCCGTGGCGGACCCCGGTGCAGGCAACTTTACCGTCGCGCATCTGGGCGACGGCAATCTGCATTTCACGGTCTTTCCGACGCATGCCGACATGTCCGATCGCGTCCTGGAAGTGGTGGAGGATGTGGTTCAGGAACTGGGTGGCAGCTTTTCGGCAGAGCACGGCGTGGGACTGTCGAAACTTGCGTCCATGCGGCGGCGCAAGGACCCGGTCGCGCTGGATGTGATGCGCGCCATCAAGGCGGCACTGGACCCCCATGGCGTGATGAACCCCGGCAAGGTCATCCCGCAATGATGCGCGACGTTCTGGCGCGACTTTTGGCGTTCGATAGCGTGTCGCACAATCCCAACCGGGCGTTGATCGACTATGTTCAGGGGCTTTTGGCGGAACACGCAATCGCCTCGGTCCTGGTGCCCGATGCGTCAGGGGGCAAGGCCAACCTTTATGCAACCGTGGGTACCGATGGGCCGGGCGGTGTGATGTTGTCGGGACATACCGACGTGGTGCCGGTGGAAGGCCAGGCATGGACTGTGCCGCCCTTCGCGATGACGATGCGGGACGGTCGCGTCTATGGACGCGGCGCGGCGGACATGAAGGGGTTTGTCGCCTGCGCCATTGCCGCGATGGTCACGGCCAGCACGCGCCCGCTGCGCACGCCACTGCATCTGGCGCTGTCTTACGACGAAGAGGTCGGCTGCATGGGCGTCCATACGCTGATCGACATGCTGACGGCGGCGCCACACCAGCCCCGGTTCTGTATCGTGGGAGAGCCGACCTCGATGCAGGTTGCAACGGGGCACAAGGGCAAGATCGCCCTGCGCGCCACCTTCACCGGGCGCGAGGGGCATTCGGCGATGGCACCGCTGGCGCTGAATTCGCTGCATCTGGCGGCGGATTTTGTCGGGATCGTGCGCGCAATGCAGGCAGAGATCGCGGCGGCCGGGATCAGGGACGGCGACTATGACGTGCCCTATACCACGTTGCATGTGGGCAAGATGTCAGGCGGCGTGCAGGTCAATATCGTGCCCAATCATGCGGTTGCAGATTTCGAGATCCGCTCGTTGGCGGGCGAGGATACCGACGCGCTGATCGCCGAGTTGCGCGCAAGGGCCGGGGCTTTGCTGGCACCCCTGCACGCCGATTTTCCCGAGGCGGCGATCAGGATCGACCGGCAATGGGATTATCCCGGTCTCGGCACGCCGCCCGACGCCGCTGTGGTCAACTTTGTCAAATCCCTGACCGGGGCCAATGGCACGATCAAGGTGGCGTTCGGAACCGAAGGCGGGCTTTTTGATGCGCGGCTGGGGATCCCCACGGTCATCTGCGGTCCCGGCTCGATGGCACAGGGGCACAAGCCCGACGAATATGTCGCGGTGGAACAGCTTGACCGCTGCGAGGCGATGCTCGCGGCGCTGATCCAACGGCTTGAGGTCGGGCTTTAGACGTCAGGTGCCAAGGGCACGCAGCTGGCTGGCCACACCGGCGTCCACCCGAAAGTGGCCGGTGATCGTGTAGGTCAGCAAGATGTCCTCTTCCTGCGCGCCGTGGCCGATGTTGTGCAAGATCAGCGGGCGCGCGCCATCCGTGCTGCGACGATCCGACACAATGCCGATATGCGCCAGATTTCCCGGCAATTTCCACGCCACCAGATCCCCCGGAAGGAAGGGGGTGGGTTCGGTGTCGTCCACAGGCTGACTGGCCCCAAGGCGCGTCAGCAAGGTCACAAGGTTTGCAACGCGGCGGTGGTCGATATTGCGGTCCGTCCGGGTCAGGCCCCAAAGTGCGGGATAGGCCGCGAAATCCGCCTTCATGTCGCGGTTCACGGCGAGTTGCAGATCGACATGCCAGCCGTTGCGCATCGCGCGGATCACGACATCCGTACAGACGCCTGTATCAGGCGCGACGTCACCGCCCGGAAAGGCAAGCGCGACATAGGACGCGTCATAGCCTGTCATGACGCCGACCTGTCCGCGTGCCGCCGCGATCAGCTGCGACGGTCGCAGACCATCCTCCTGCGCAGCAAGCGCAGGCAGGGTCCAGAGCGCCACGATCAGCGCAGTGACAAGCCCTTTGATCATCCTTGAAGCGTAGCACAACTTCGGGGATATGACGAGGTCAGGATTTCAGATGATGGCGTCTTGCCGCCGAGGTGGATAAGACGACATCCATGGCCATCACACTCACCTCGCTTGCCCAGATCCTGGACCATGGATTCGATGACATCATCGACGTGCGCGCACCTGCGGAATGGGCCGAGGACCATATCCCGGGGGCGATCAGCCTGCCTGTCCTGGATGACGAGGAACGCGCCCGCGTCGGGACAGTGTACAAGCAGGTGAACCCCTTCACCGCGCGCAAGCTGGGTGCGGCGCTTGTATCGCAAAACGCCGCGCGGCATCTGCAAGGCCCTTTGGCGGACAAGCCCGGCGGCTGGCAACCCCTGGTCTACTGCTGGCGTGGCGGGCAAAGGTCGGGGTCGTTCGCGCTGATCCTTGGCCAGATCGGCTGGCGGGTGGAGACGATTGCCGGTGGCTACAAGGCCTACCGCGCCCTTGTCGTCGACGCGCTTTATGACAAGCCATTTCCATGCCCCGTGATCCTGCTCGATGGCAATACCGGCAGCGCCAAGACGGTCCTTCTGGACCTGCTGGCAGCGCGCGGGGTGCAGGTGATCGACCTTGAGGGTCTGGCCCGGCATCGCGGCTCTCTCTTTGGCGGGATCGCAGGCGGTCAACCGTCGCAAAAGGCGTTCGAGACCGGGTTGGCGATGGCCGTGGCGCGGCTTGATCCGACAAGACCCGTGGTGATCGAGGCCGAAAGCTCCAAGATCGGGCAATGCCGCGTGCCGGTCTCGGTCTGGAAGGCGATGCTGGCGGCACCGCGGATCGAGGTCGCGGCACCGCTGGCAGCGCGCGCCCGCTTTCTTGTCACGCGTTATCCCGACCTCGTGGCGGACGCGGATCAGTTGCGGGCGGTGATTGCCAGCCTGCGTCGGCTGCAGCCTGCGGACCGGTTGGAGGACTGGCAGAAACTGGCGGACGCGGCGGACTTCATGACGCTGGCCGAGGGCTTGATGACGCATCATTACGACCCGCGCTACAATCGCCACCGCGATCAAAGTGCCGAGCCCGTCGCCCGCGTCGAGCTTTCGGTGATGGACGATGCGGCGCTGGCGCAGGCGGCGGACCAGCTATGCGGGATGATCGCGCAGATCAGCGCGCGATGACCCTGACGGGGCCTTTGACGACATGGCCGATGATCGCCGCCGTGTCG
This sequence comes from Rhodobacterales bacterium, assembly GCA_031426185.1. Lineage (GTDB taxonomy): Bacteria > Pseudomonadota > Alphaproteobacteria > Rhodobacterales > Rhodobacteraceae > JAJNPS01. Next base: position 5,254 of record JANPKV010000219.1, read on the forward strand.
CCTGCGGCCCGGAGTGTCGAGACCAGCATTTCCGCATGATCTGCCGGGATGGCGGCCAACAGACCGCCGCAGGTTTGCGGATCAAACAGCAGGTCCGCGCGGGGGGTTGCAGGAACGGCGATCCGCCCGATCAGGGCGGCGCGATTTTCTGGCATGAGGCTGGATGCCGTGCCGGCTGCGGCCAAGGCCTCGGCCCCCGCATAAAGCGGGATCGCGGCCAGGTCGATCTCGGCGGTCGCTGCGTCCGACGCCGCCAGCATTTCCGCCAGATGTCCCGCCAGGCCAAATCCCGTCACATCCGTCATGGCATGTGCGAAAGGCGCAAGGATACGCGAGGCGGCATCGAGGGGGCGCTTCATGCCGGCGATGCAGGTGGTCCACACGTCGCCCAGCAGCAGTTCGGCAGGACGCGCGCCCGCCATTTCGCCGGCAAGGATCACTCCGACGCCCAGCGGCTTGGTCAAGATCAGCGCGTCGCCCACCTGCGCGCCTCCCTTGGTGATGGGCCGCTCGCAAAGGCCTGTGACGGTAAACCCGATGGTCAATTCTTCGCCCTGCGAGGAATGCCCACCGACGATATCGGCGCCTGCAGCGCGAAAAACCTCACTCGCCTCTGCCATGATCTCTGCCAGCGCGGCGGTCTGCAGTGCTGCCGCCATCCGGGGCAGGATCACCTGTGCGGTGGCATGTTCAGGCGCGGCCCCCATCGCCCAGATGTCGCCCAAGGCGTGGATCGCGGCGATGCGAGCCATCAAACGGTAATCCTCGGTAAACCCGCGCAGGTGGTCGGTTGTCATCACCCGCAGCCCGCCGCCCGGGCGCGCAAGGATCGCGGCATCATCACCGGGGCCGGACAGAACCTCGGGCCGCTGGGGTGACGGCAGGTCTGCCAGCGCGGTCTTCAAGGCCAGCGGCGGCAGCTTGGCGCCGCAGGCGGCACAAACCGGAACGTCGCCCAACAGGTCGGCAAGACCTGCGGCGGCCCCAGGCGGCGCAGCGTGCCGCATGGGGGGCATCTGTTGGTCCAGCATCGCCATGAAACGGCGGTCGATCCGATCCTTCCACCGCCAGACCCACGGCCCGCGCAGGGCCAGGCCGTATTTGTCGGCCAGCGCCCGCTGATCCCCAAGGGAAATCAGCTTGAGGTAATCGCGCTGGGGCTGGTAGCGGCGCATCTGGCCGGCCTCGGCCAGCGCGATGCGCAGATTGTGGTCAAGGACCTTGGCCGCGCGGACAGCAAAGACCCCGGCCTTTGGACGCGGCGCGTGGGACAGATGCGCACAGTCGCCAACGGCGAAAACGCGCAGGTCAGAGGCCTGAAGGCTGGCACCGACGGTCACAAAGCCATCGGTCAGATGCAGGCCCGTCTGTCGCAGCCAAGGCTGCGGGCGCGCGCCTGCGACCGACAGGGTAAAGTCGGAAGGCAGCCGCTCGCCACCCGACAATAGCACGGCATCCCTGGTGATCTCGGTCGCGGTTTGACCAAGCCGCAGAATGACCCCTGCGGCGGCAAGTTCCGCCAAGAGCACGCGACGGGCGGCATGTCCCATTCCCGGCAGGATAGACGCAGCGGGATCGACCAGAGTGACCGTGGGCCTGGCATGCGTCACGCGCAAGCGGTGGCTTGCCGCCAAGGCAAGCTCCACACCGCCGACACCCGCGCCAAGGATGACAAGGTTCGCCGCGCCAGATTGGCGGGCCACGAACCTGTCCCAGCTTTCCGCGTACTCCCCCAAGGGTTTTGCCGCGACCCCGTGTTCTGCAAATCCCGGCAAGTCGGGCAGGCCGGAGCCGATGCCGATATCAATGCTGGCCACGTCGAAATGCAGCGGCGCGCGCCCGCCAAGATGAACGCGCGTCTGGTCAAGATCGAGGCCCGTCGCATGATCAAGGATCAGCCGCGCCCCCGCCGCACGCGCAAGCCGGACAAGGTCGATCATCATGGCCGCCTTGGGGTAGTGGCCCGCGACATGACCGGGCAACATGCCGGTATAGGGCGCGGTCGGCCCCGGATTGATCACCGTCACGCGCACGCCGGGCATCGGGGCCATCGCCCAGGCCCGCAGGACCAGGGCATGCGCATGACCGCCGCCGATCAGCACCAGGTCTTTGACATAGGGGTAACGAACGGTTTGCATGGGATCCGGTGCGGTCGGGCCGGCGGACCCTAACGCGGCAGCCTCGCCAAGACCAGTTGTGCCGATGATTGCCACTGACCCTTTGGGCCGCTAGCCTTGGGGACATGAAATCACGCCAGAGCATCTCGCAGAACACCAGCCAGCGGCTGACGCTGCATACCGGACTTTTGACCTCGATCCGCCTGCTCAGGACGGATGCCGCAGGCCTGTCGCACTACCTGGAAGAAGCGGCGACGGACAATCCCCACCTTGTGGTGGAACGGCGTGGGCATGCGGAATGGCTGCCGCGCTGGGTGGACGCGTTTCGGCGGATGGGACCCGGTGCCGGGGACGCCGAGATCGACAACATCGTGGGCGCGGGGCCCAGCCTGATGGCGCATGTTATGGACGCGATCGAGGCGATGGCGCTGTCGCCGCGTGACAAGGCGATTGCAGAAGTATTGGCAGATGCGCTTGAACCATCCGGATGGATCGGCCGGCCCCTGCCTGACATCGCAGCCGAGGCGCGTGCGTCGCTGCCCGAAACCGAACGCGTGCTGTCGCGGCTGCAGCGGATCGAACCGATAGGGCTATTTGCGCGCTCATTGGCGGAATGCCTGGCGCTGCAGGCGCGCGATGCCGGTGTCCTGGATGCGACGCTGACCGCTATCTTGGGAAAACTCGACCTGCTGGCACAGGGTGATTTTGGCCGCCTGGCGCGCAGCATCGGAGTTTCGGAGGCCGAGGTGGCATCCCGCCTGCGCGTCATCCGCAGCTTTGATCCCAAGCCCGGCGCACAGTTTTCCGCCTTTGCCGCACCGTCCCGCGAGCCGGACCTTGTCGTGCAACAGGGTCGGGACGGCTGGACCGTTGGGCTGAACCGGTCGGCCCTGCCGGACCTGCGACTGGCCGACATGGCAAAAGGCACGCCCGGGCAGCGGACCGAGGCGCGCAACCTGATCAAGATGGTCGAAGGGCGCAATGCGTCGATGCTCAAGGTGGCGGGCGCGATCTTGAAACATCAGGCGGCGGCGCTGGACCGCGGACCGCAGATGCTGGCACCGATGACGATGAGCGACATCGCCGCCGAGGTGGGCCTGGCGCAAAGCACCGTCAGCCGGATCGTGGCGGGCACCTCGGTCGACACGCCGCATGGCACCTGGTGGCTGCGCGCCTTGTTCAGTCAGGCCAAGTCCGCAGGCGGCCAGTCTTCCGCCGCCCTGCGCGAACGGCTGTCGCGTCTCGTTGGGTCCGAGGACGCCACAAGGCCATTGTCCGACGCGGCGATTTCAGCCGCGCTTTCATCACCGGGATTCGACGTCGCGCGCCGAACGGTGGCCAAGTATCGCGGCATGCTGGGTATCCCACCCGCCCACCGGCGGCGCAAAGAGCGGGCATCGTCCTGACCTGCCGCGCTGGTGAGGAACAGCAATCAGGCTTTACGACGGCGTCTGGCCCGCTATGAACGCGGGCGGGCCTGTGCTGCAGGTCTTCAGGCGGCAAGGAACGGCAGATGCGGTATTATCTTGGGGTCGACACGGGGGGAACCTACACCGACGCGGTGATCCTTGATGCGGGCTCGGACAGGGTGATCGGCAAGGCCAAGGCGCTGACGACGCGCCACGATCTGTCGGTGGGCATCGGCGGCGCGGTGGATGCAGCCCTGCAAGCGGCCCGGATCGAACCTGCGCAGGTGTCGCTGGTATCCTTGTCGACGACCTTGGCCACCAATGCGCTGGTCGAGGGGCAGGGCGGTCGCGTTGCGCTGATCGCCATCGGATTTGATGCCGATGATCTGGGTCGGGCAGGTCTGGCAGAGGCATTGAAGGGCGATCCCGTCATCCGCATCGCGGGCGGTCACAGCCATGCCGGGGGTGAAATCGCACCCCTCGATACCGGGGCGCTTACAGCGGCGTTGGCGGATCTTGGCGGCGATGTGATGGGCTTTGCGGTCGCCGCGCGGTTTGCCACGCGCAACCCCGCGCATGAAGTGGCCGCCCGTGCCGCCATCCGCAGCGCAACCGGTCGTCCGGTCACCTGTTCGCACGAGCTGTCGGCCCAGCTGAACGGCCCCAAGCGGGCGCTGACGGCGGTGCTGAACGCCCGCCTGATCGGGATGATCGACCGTCTGGTTGCCGCTTGTGAGCGCCATCTGGTGCAGATCGGCATCGCCGCCCCCCTGATGGTTGTCCGCGGCGACGGCGCGCTGATTTCCGCGACCGTCGTGCGTGAGCGTCCGATCGAGACGATCCTCAGCGGACCGGCCGCCAGCATCGTCGGGGCGCGCTGGCTGACCGGCGCCAAGGATGCGCTTGTCAGCGATATCGGCGGCACCACGACAGATGTGGCACTGTTGCGCGACGGGTTGCCGCTGATCGACCCGCAAGGCGCGCGCGTGGGCGGCTTTCGCACCATGGTGGAGGCCGTCGCGATGCGCACGACCGGGCTTGGCGGCGACAGCGAAGTGCATCTTGTCGCCGAAGGATTGCACGGCGGCCTGCGGCTTGGTCCGCGCCGCCTGGTGCCAGTCTCGCTCTTGGCGGCGGATCACGGGACCATGGTGCATGCCGCACTGGACCGCGCCCTCGCGGCGGATGCGTCGGGCGAATTTGACGGACGTTTTGCGCTGCGGGTCGGGGGCACGGACACGGCCCAGCTGGCCGGACTTTCCCCGCGTGAGGCTGCCGTGCTGGCGCGCATCACTGCGCCGATGGCTTTTACGCAGGTTCTGACCTCGCGGCTGGAGGTGGCGGCACTGGAACGCCTGGTGTCGCGCGGGATCGTGATGATCGCCGGTGTGACACCCTCGGACGCAAGCCATGCTTTGGGGCGGCTTGATGCCTGGGACGCGGATGCGGCGACCAAGGCGATGCATCTTCTGGCGCGGCGCCGCAACGGCTCGGGTGAGCGGATGGCTATGGATGGGTTGGTCCTGGCGCATGCCGTGATTGACCGGTTGACCGCACAGACCGTCGATTGCCTGCTGGAAGCCGCCTTTTCCGAGGACCCCGCCTTTGATGACCAACCCCCCGAAATCCTGGCCCGCCATCGTCTGACGACCGCCGGGCTGGACAGGCACAAAGGGATCATCGAGACGTCCCTGCGGCTTGGCGTGCCGGTCATCGGGCTGGGGGCTTCGGCCCCTGCCTATTACGGCGCGGTGGGGGACCGTTTAGGCTGCCAGATGATCCTGCCGGAACATGCGGGGGTCGCCAATGCCATCGGTGCAGTCGTGGGCCAGGTGTCCCAGCGCGTGACGGGCCTGGTTTCAAGTCCCGCCGAGGGCCGGTTTGCAGCGCATTTCCCGCACGGCATCGAGACGTATGCCGGCCGCAACCAGGCGCTTGATGCGATGCAGGACTTTGTCATCCGGACAGCGACACTGCGCGCACAGGAGGCCGGCGCCGAGGATTGCCATGTTGCCACGACACGCGACATCCGCGAGGCCGAGGTGGAGGGACGCGTCATGTTCATCGAGGCCACGCTGACGGCCACCGCCTCGGGACGCCCGCGGGTGGCACATGGTTAGCGGTGTACGACCAGAGCTGCAGACCGGCTGACGCGGCAACGTCGCAGCTGATCGAGCTGCGCCGATGGGTCCTTTTGCTTGACGCTTGTCACGACCCGATCGCGCCCACGGCAGGGTTCCGAAAACTGCCTGACGCAGAAGGCCCGGCTGGGGGAGATTCCGCTTGACGCCTCAGACCCACCACTCTAACCACCGCAACCTAGTGGCTAGGTAGCTCAGCTGGTTAGAGCACGCGACTCATAATCGCGGGGTCGGGGGTTCGAGTCCCCCCCTCGCCACCACTTTAACTAACAAAAACAATCGCTTAGCAGCGCCCTATGTGGCGCTGTTTCGCGGTGAAATAGGCGCGTAAGCGTATGGTATGCACGGCAGACCCCTCATAAGGACTGTGGCAGAATCGCCGCAAGCAAAACGCCCCGCACCGAGGGTGCAGGGCGTTACAGCGTCAGGCGAAGGAGATCACCCCGCTGCGGCACAGGATCGATTTACAAGGGTCTCTGTGCTTGACCTTGGCGCGGGGAGCACTGTGGCCGCGCACCGCTGGGGTTGGGTGTCACGGCCCCCAGCGGATCTTCTAACTCATGGCTTGCACCCGACGCACAGGCGCACCTTGACCACATCGCAACTGAAGAACGGTTCAGTGCATTTCATGCAGCACCGCCAGCCGACTTTGCGAACGACCCTTGCGGGCCTGTGGTCACAGTCGAGCACCGGTTCCCGCCGCACACCCCCGTCCCACGGCCATTGCCCCGGTTCGGTAAAGCCAAGGCTGTCCGTACCTCCTGGAGACCGCCCGACGCGTTCCCGAGGACCCTCCTTCACCTGCTATACTCCGGGGAGCCATCGCCTCGGTAGCGCCAGCCCGCCCAGACCCGGTCTACGTGCCAGCGGCGAAGCGCCGTCAGCACCGCGAGCATGTCTCCCCTGTCCAGCTTACCCTCATCGATCAGGTTAAGCGTCTGGTCCTCGAACGCGCCAAAGCTGCCCCAGCAAACCTCTATCGGGCTGCGAGGTGCAGCGCGTGCGGCCTCCAGCTTGCGAACCCTTTCCAACATGGCGCGAACGTTACTCACCGAAAGGGTTTCCTGACCCGGTCGAGCACCCTGACCACAGCACGCGCAAGCCGTTCGTTCTCAGCCCGCTGCTCCAGCGCAGCCAGCACTCGCCGCGCCTGTGCAGCCTTCTGCGCGGGCGTAAGCTGGGGCTTGGGGTGCGCAACTGTGGTCATTGTGCTTCCAGAACCGCAATCCGGTCTTGTAACTCGCCGACCATGTCGGTCAGCGCGACAATGCGTGTGGCGCTGTCGCGTGCCATTTCGAGCAGCTCAAGTTGCCGGTCTTGGGCAACCTCCTTGGCGCGGTTTGCTCCCATGGCCGCGAAGGCCGCAGGGTTAGTCTTGGACCTTGCGAGGTGCAGGGGTTGCTTCACCGTATAGCTCCTATGTCAGTCAGAAGTTTCAGGGCATCAGCCCGCACGCGCGGGGCCGACGAGGTGTGCAAGAGTTGGGTCATTGACGTGATGATGCCTTGGCGCATCTGGGCCTCCTGCTCGGGGGTCTCGTCCGCAAACAGGGTTGCCGGGTCGATGCCGTGTAGCTTGCAGGATTCCAGTGTGGTCAGGCAAAGCACCTTAATGACCACAGGCACCGGGTGGACAACGCGGTCTGCCATGGCATGTGCCCGGCGCACGGCCTGCTCAAAATGGCCGATGTGGTCCAAAGAGACCCGTCGTCCGTAAACCGTGGTTAGGACGAGCAAATCACCGGGGCTAGGGGGCAGCACAGCGACGTGATTGCCGCCTGCACCCCAGAGGTTGAACGGGCTGATGTAGGTCATTCAGTTCACTGCCCGAGCTTCCAACGCTATGATGCGTTCTTCGAGTTGTTCGCTGCTTCTGACTGTGGCGAGGTTGGACAGCATAGCGCTGATTTGCTGACCGGCATCCAAAGAAAGCTGACCGCCCGCTACCGCCACGGCGACCTGAGCAAGCTGTTCACTTAAAGGTAGGGAAGGGTCGAGGTCGAATTCGACCTTTTCGCTTTGGGCGCGAAGGGTCGGGGATACGCGCGCCAGCACCAGACCAGCCGCCTGCATGTCCCCTGCCTGTGCTGCCTCCAGAACCTTCTTGGCAACCTCGACTGACCCGTCATTCAGCGCAGCTTGTACGCGTTGCGTTGGGGTCTTGCCGGGTGGACGCCCCTTTGGGTTCCCCGACACGCCGCGCTTCCAATTCGGGTTGCCGGGGTTCTTCCCGGGCACATGGTTCACCAGCCAGTCAGGCTGGGTTGCATCAAGCTCGGATGATCCTTGTTCCATCAAATCACAACCTTGCCGGTTCTCAGGACCCAAATGCTTTGTCGGTCCGCGCTTTCGCGGAACGGTACTTCTCCACCTCATGCAGAGGCACCCCGATAGCCTTTTGAAGTTCGTTGTGAAGCAGGGGCGCATTCGACCCGAGAAGCTCCAAAGCACCCTTCATCGCGCGCAGACGCTTCGCCCCAATCGGGTTGGACCTTTCGTGGTGCATACGAAGCAGCACCGCGTGCATCTCGGGCGTCAAACCGGACAGGTAGGGTGGTGCGCCCAATGCTGCGCTCACCGTCTCGCTGTCGCCGGATTCGATGGCCTGCCGCACAAAGTCGAGCGGGGACTTGCCGTTCGCTTTCAACTCGCGGAGGTAGCCCCGCACTTCCTGTGAAAGTGGATGCGATGTGCGGGTTTCGAGAGGTGTGGTCAGTTCCTTCTCAAGCAAGGCCACGCCAGCCTCGATATTCTTGGTCACCTTGTCGAAACGGCTCGCAGCCTCTCGGTATGTCCGTTCGGCTGCATCCGCAACCCTAAGCACCTGAGCCGCCTCCGTTAGCGTGGGGTCGGTCTTGATGGCTTCGCGCCCGCTGTGCACCTTGCCGATAGCTTGGTAAGCGGCTTGGAACGCTTGCACGACTTGATCAAGGTGGCCGGAGGTGTCGTCGTCAAAGTCCTCTAGGCTTGCCACAACCTGTGGATGCAAGCTCGGGCTGACGTTTGTATCAACACCCAATTCCAGATCGACAGCCATTTTAACCCCATTTGGAAGCTGATTACTGACGGTATGCTTGCAAGGTAGCCCCGAGCAATTTGCTTTGCCAGTAAAATGCAGCAATTCCAATATGATGCCTCCACCGATTTTTGCGCGCCCTCTTGATTAGGTATCAAACGGTATGTTAATTCATCGCCCTTGACGGTTGCCCAACGCAGCCCGATGTAGATATTTCGGGCATTTAAGGGGACAAAGGCCTGATGGCGAATCCTTTTGAGCGAGGCGGGATGAGGTACTGTGCATTGGTGGTGGGGTTTCTTGGGTTGACCGGCGTGGCCCTCGCCGAGGACGCGCTTCCCGAACCCAAGTGGGGCGATCCCTGCGCACGATTCACCCCGGACGCTAGTTATGTGACTTCGACAATCATCATGCGGTTGGAAAAGCGCGAGGTCCATCTGCGCGTTCCCATCGAGTATTTTGAAGACGCTTGGGACCGTGTTGACGGGTTTGCCGACACGGCCCAACTATTCAGCGTGGAGATGGGAAGCTTTGATCCGATTTCCAGGCCAGAGGCTAGTGAGCGCAAGAAGCGGGGCGAGAGACGACGACCGATGACTTTTCTTATTTCGGATGTTGTTCCGTTCGACAGGCTCGGACCCATACGAGCCGAACAGTTCATGATGCCAGGGCCAGATGGTAAACATTTGTCCCAGTACCCGAGGCACGCAGGTCCCTTTGGCCTGAGCCAAATTTTTTCATCCGGCTTTGAGGCATCGCTTGACTATCAGAACGATGTCTTTGTAGCGGAAGGACCAAATGGTGATGTCAGAGCTATCTTTGACTGCAGAAAGCCAACGAACGTCATGAAACCGAGTTGTAGCCAGAATTTCACGGTGGCAGGATTGGACGTCCAGCTAACATTTGACTTGAGCGACTTGCAGCATTGGGACCGTCTTCAGTCCGATGTTTCAAAATTCTTGACTTGCGCAACCACTTTCAAATCATGAGATAGAACATGCTTTTATTAAGCGAGGTAGGCAAAATGCGCGTGATTGTGACCACAGACGATGCTCGCTGCGAAGTGGTGTGGGAGGGTAGGCCCGTCCTCACTGCCAGCAGCCTCGCCCCCGCTATCGAAGCGTTTTTGCTGGCGGAGCATGACTTCCCTGTTGGCGATGTGCCTGAACCCGGTTGCACGGCAGACTATACCGTGGAGCGCCGTGTGCCCGCATCCGAGTTTGAAATGGCTGTGGCGATGCAGAACTTCCCACGCAAAACTGGCATCAGCGCAACCGTCGAAACTCTGCAAGGTCCAGCCGTGCACTTGGGCGACGGCACCTAACAGCCACGGAACACGCTGACTATGCGCGCGGGCAAAGGGGGTGTAGCGAAAGTTGCACACCGAACCCTGCAAGAAGGACCTACGGGTGCCGCGCTGCTCGTCAACGGCTGGGAAGGCAACCGTCTGACCTAGCGTGAGACTAGCTCAGTAATCGACTGCTTCCCGAAAGTGCTCGCCACCTTGCTCGACGACTCGTCGAATTGCAAATAGGGTTGACCTTCCTCGATTAACGCCATTTATGGGCCCCTCGGTCCCTATTTATGAGGATGTTAACCGTGGCGTCAAACAATGCGATTTTCGACCGTTTTGAGAGCGCTGACTCAACTTTAGCTGAGGCAAGTGAAGGGCTGAACGATTTTAACTCGATACTAAAAGATTTCGCTTTGACTAACAAGGCAGTGGCGACGACCGATTTCGACGTGAAGACAAATCAATACTTGCATAAGGTACGGCTTCCAACACCAGCCAAAGAACTGCGGCAAAAAGCGTATCGGGTAGTTTGCGATGCAAGAAATGCACTGGACCAATCGGTCTACGCTGGGACAACCTACTTCGACGGCAAGGCATCCGGTAAAAACACCTTCTTTCCTTACGCGCGAAGCCCCGTCGAATTCGACTCCCTCTTTAAGAGCAAAAAGATTCGATGCGGGAATGTTGCCCGGCAACTGATACCTACACTCAAGAAACTCGAGCCTTGGCCCCGTAGCCCAAACCACCTTGGAGGGAATGACCTGCTGTGGTTTCTTTGTAAGATATCGGGACCCAACAAACATGAAGTTGGGCTGAGCGCAGTTATTGACCTCGACACGCACCATGTAATGGGCGGATCTGTCATTAGCGGCGGGGTAGTCATCTACTCCCCTCCAGAACGTGTCACCGGCACAAATGACTACATATTGTTCTCTACCAATCAGCCCATGAAAACGTATAGCAAGCACAATGTCTCTTTTAGCATAGGGCTCAGCCAGCCCGTTCCAGGGCTGCCAAATGACGCCGTGCTCGCGCTTTCCGCGCTTCTTGCAGTCGCTAGGGAGAGCCTGAACACAATCAAAGAATTCGTCGGCAGTTCCGGCGACAAAGCAGAGAAATCTGCATTGTGAGCATCCGTTATCGTCAAGAACAGGCGTGGTACCCCTTCTATCCGATCCATTTTGCTTACTCGACCCTCACGAGTTACCATAACCACATTGCAAGTCCTTATGATGACTCGTCGAAATCGACCGGTACGGTTAACTTGGCATCAAGCGGGCGCGTGCCAGATGCAGCGGACGCGGCAAAAGGGGGTGTTGTGTGGGCAGGACCCCTATACCCACAGCAAGCCCACAACATACACAACTACCACAACATCTAGCAAATTAGAGGTCTAGTTTACTAAACACCCCTTTGGTCCACAACATATACAACTGGGGCAGTTGTGTATGTTGTGTATGTTGTGGCCAGCAAAAGGGTATAGGGGTGGCATACACACAACACTCTTGCTGTGGTCATGTAGGTTTGCGCCGATAGACCGTCAGGTTCTTCTGCGCCACGTCCTTAAACGCTTCAATCGTCGGGTGCCCCACAAAGAACGCATCCACTTGAAGCCAACGATGACGGTCAATCTTCTTGCCAGCGTCTTGCAGCCGCTGCTCCACCTCTGCCCGCGTGAGCTGGGTAGCCTCTGTGGTCATCAACACCTCGACGATAAGCTGGACAGTGTTCTGCACGGCGGTTGGCAAGCCTTGGTTCGGCGCACCCTCGTCGCGGTCCTCTTTGGGAACCTTGGTCACCTCGTCCCACAGGTCCTCCGCGTTCTGCCTGCCCCACACCCGCGCAAGGGGGCGCAGCTTCATCATCCCGGCCCTGGGCCCATCAGCGAACTGGTGCAGCTCATGGACAAGCTCCACGCGAAATAGCTGCGCCATGTGCGGGATTTCGTTTGTCTTGGCGACCCGCACGATTACCTGCCCTTCGGTTGTCCGGTCCTGACCGTGCAAGAAGCTGATGCGTGGGCTGTTCACCCAAGCGCTTGCGCCCATCACCGAGTCCGCGAAGTGGTCCTGCTTTCCCTTGTTCGAGTGCCCGACCACTGCAATTGTAACGTCCTCCCGCTCGGCGATGCCGCGCAGAAACGACATCAACCGCTTAACACCCTCGTCGGAGTTTGTCCCCGCGTGCCGGTCCCATGTGGTCAGCGCAACAATGGCGTCCAGCACAACGAGGCGGATGGGCTTAGCTGGCTGATGCTGCGGCGGCAGATTTTGCAGGTTAACCTTGGCTGCGATGATGGTCGACTCAAGGTGTTCGTAGACATTGAAATCGGAGGTCAACGAGCGCCCCTGTGTATCTGTGCTGAACACCACAGCAACAAACGTTTGCAGGGTTCCGGGTTGCCCAACCGACGCGAAGTAGCGCTGCCCTTCTTCTTCAACCAATGCACCCTTGGTGTGTCGCACCCTGATCCGGGCTTCATTCTCTTCGCTGGAAATCCACAGTGTCGAAGCCCAAGTGCTTATGTCCGCCGCCATGGTCGCAAGCAGCGATGACTTAGCGGTTTCACCCCGCCCGTAAAACCCGACCACACTGGCACGCGGCAGAAATGGTTCCACCAGAAAGTCCAGCTTGGTTTCCGCTTCATCGTTCCCCATTGCAAACTCCAACTTAATGCTGCCCGGAATGACGAGGCGCGGCTTAGCACCCGGAACGACGCCCTTCTTAACTTGCTCCTTTTCGAGCTGCCGCTCTGCAATTTTTAGCTCAAGCTCCTTTTGCTTTGTTAGCTCGCCTGTCATTGCGTTTACCTCAACGACATGCTTCACCTCAGCTTCAGCTTTGCGCGCTTCAAACTCTGCCTTTCGGGTTTCCGGGTCCAAAGCCGCACGGTCCATGTAATGCTGCTTGAGATGATCAGGTGCCCAAGACGCGGTCGCTCGATCTTCCTCAGGTGTCGTTTGACGAACCTTGGGCCAAACGAGCGGTGGGGAAATCTCAACCATGCCGCACCCCCAAACCGCTAGAGTGCATTTCGTGTTGGCCGCCACTGGGGGCATTTGGTATAAAGGGCATGTCCCTACTATCCTTGCTTTTCTATCAGACCGGGTGCCCGTCCAGCTCCCGGTCTTTTTCTTTGGTTCGGGCTTATCGTCCGGTCATGGTGCCTTGCTAAGCGCAGCAATCAGCGTGCCGTTTCAAAGGGATGCCTCCCCGGACGCATGAGATCCATGATTATGTGTTCGTTTTGAGCCAAGGGGCGTTTGCTGAAACGGCATGACGCAGCACCTCGACCGAGCGCGGCTTCGCAGCCTTCTTGGCAGTGAAGTGGGAGGTGCTGCCGTATTGGCGCGCTTCAAGCCACGCGACAACGTCCGAACGTCGATAGCGGACGGGCGCCCCCAAACCATCTCCCACCTTGAGGAAGTGGGGACCCTTTCCTTGCACCCGCCAGATTTCGAGGGTGTTGATCTTCAATCCGAGCATAGCTGCCGTTTCAGAGGTCGTAAGAAGAACATCCGGTTTTCCGGTTATCTCTGTACATGTGGTCATTGTGGGAACTCCCGTTGACCTGCCCCTGAACCGAGGGGCGTTCGGGTGTCCAGCTTCCCAATTAGGTTGGCAAAGCCTGTTGAATTAAATCCCCAAAAATATATACTGGGGAGCGTAAAGCAAAATATAACGCTAATTAGCGTTGTGGGGCTAGCTTAAAATATTGACCCTAGTTTTCCTATAATTTGGATGCAAATCTATTGCCGCTTCTATCTCGCAAACGAATCGTTGTTAGGTGATGTATGGTGTGTATAGTTTTTGAAGCGAAACTAGCCACCAAGGATCGGCAAAAACTATACACACCATACATCATGCCCAAGCAGCTTTTACCACCAGCCGAAGTTGAGAGACTGCGCGAAGAGGCAGATCGTCGCGGAGCTGAATTCCGCGAACTCATGGCAAGACCGGAAACGCAGGCAGAGCTGGATAACCTTGACCGTCGCCCCCCTTGGGAGCGTGAGGACTGGATACCTCCAATGCACGGGCCGGAGGAACCGGAGGGGGTGGTTTTGGCACGGATGCGGGCGCTTCTGCCACAGGTGAGTGCCTACTTCACCACAGTTCCTATTGGACGAAAAAGGGTCATTCCGTCGATGAAGAAACTCAAGGCGGCACGAGCCAAGATGCTGAAGCTTGCAGACGTAGTCCGTGATGAAGCGTTTACGTGGTGGCTAGAAGAGCATGTGGTTGACGCGGAGCAGCCAGATAAATGGACCCAATCAACGGAGCTGTACAAAAACTACCTGAAGTGGGCGAAGTACTATGGAGACTCACAGACCGACCAACGGCTCATCAAAGCCGAACTGGCTACAGTTACCCGTTGGGGAAAGATGATGGGCTCTCTGTACCCCAACAAGCGGCGGACGAGCGTTGGCTGGTTCTACCCGGTTCGCTTGAAGCGCGGCGCGTAACCGACCCCCAAAAACGCGCGGGCAGCGCTGTTACCCGCTGCCCGCACCCTACCCCCACCAAGTACCTGCCAAACCCCTTTGCCGCGCAGGGCACGGGCTGCCCGCGTGCGTTATGCACGTTGGGGCAGGGACACGACATTCGCGCCGCTTGCTTTTGCCGCTGCAACCTGCGCCTCGCCTTCGATGTAATCCGCGATAGCCTGCACCTCGGTCCAGTAATCCTTGAGGTCGCTCGTCTCCAGATAGTGACGCGCGGTCACGCCTTGGGGTACGTGATTGGTCAGCAGCTCGAGCTTCGCAATGTCCAACCGGCACGCCTTAACCCCAAGCGTCACAAACGTGCGCCGGAGATCATGCGCCGACAGTCGTTCCATCCCAATGGTCTTCGCGAACCGTTCCAGCGGCGCGCGGGTGTCCATGATCCTGCCTGCTGCGCTACGGCTAGGGAAGACATGGGGGTTGCCGGGGACCCGCTTGCGCCCCTTGAGCATGACCACAGCTTGCGAAGACAGGGGAAGCCAGACCGGGTTCTTGTTCTTGGGGTCGGACAGGTGGAACCAGCAGTTCGACGGGTCGGTATCGTCAATGTTGACCCGGTCCCAAGTCAGCATCGCGCCCTCATTTCTGCGACAGCCTGTCAGGGCAAGGAATAGCACGAGGTCCAGCCCCGCGCGCATGTCCGCGTTGTTCCCCGGCGCGTTCCGAGCTGTGTTCAGCCAATTCCAAAACTCCCCGATCAGCCGCCGGTCAATATGCCTGGTACGGGGCGGGCGAGGCTTCATGTCCTTCTTGAGAATGGAGACGGGGTTGTCCGCGATGATGGGCGTTCCGTCGAGCTTTCGGTATTCCGTGCGGGCGAAGTTGATCAAGGTGCGGAGCGTGGTCATCGCAAGCGCTCCGTTCACAGGTGCCGCCTTCTTGCCCCTCAATCCCTTCGTCGCCATTTCCTCGTAGCGCTTGCGGCACTCAGCTGGTGTGATGGACACAATAGGGCGGTCCTTCCACTTCTCAAAGACCTGCTCGATGTGCCAGTCCATCTGCGCGCGCGTCGCGTCCTTGAGCATCCCCGGTCGGGCGAAGTACGCGTCGGCGACAGCTCTCAGGGATATAGCCATCGCATCGTCCTGACGCTTCACGTCGCGGGGGTCGATACCCATGCGCATCGAGCGAAGGTGTTCACGCGCCACGTCGCGCGCCTGTTCGCAGGTGAAAACCCCGTAAGGGCCAATCGTAATGCGAGCAGCGGCAGCTCCCCCCACGATGCGCCCCTGCACCACGAAGCTGACCTTTCCAGATGGCGTTACGCGACAGCCAAACCCCTTGGGTTCGACGCACCAGATGAAGGCTTCTTTGGGCACGGGGGGTAGGCGGTCGATGTACCCTTTCGTCAGTTTGACGGGGGCTTTCCTAGCGGTCTGATTTGTCATGGTCCCAACTCCCTTACAGAGGATCGTAAGCAGCTACCGTAAAGCTGCACCAACTTGCATAGGGGGCGATTCAACGCTCAGGCAATTGAAAACGTTAGATAATACAAAAGAAACAAGTTGCGTAAAGCTGCGTAAAACCAGCTTGCCCGTAACTCATAATCGCGGGGTCGGGGGTTCGAGTCCCCCCCTCGCCACCACTTTTTCTTTTCATTTGAAAATCATCGTATCGCGCTCGACCCGACGGTGCCGTCGGTGGTCGTGAGTGGCAGCGACGATCTAGCGATCTAACCGACAGGGATCGACACGACAGCGCAGGGTTCAATCTCTGCGCCGCGTTTCTCCTTTGCTGATGGCCACCAGGATGCCGGCAAGAATGACGAGCGGTGCGCCGAAGAGCAGGGAAAGGCTCGGTACTTCGTCGAAGACGGCATAGCCGATCATGATGGCAAATAGCAGTGACGCATAG
Organism: Rhodobacterales bacterium; assembly: GCA_031426185.1. Taxonomy (GTDB): domain Bacteria; phylum Pseudomonadota; class Alphaproteobacteria; order Rhodobacterales; family Rhodobacteraceae; genus JAJNPS01. The sequence continues at coordinate 21,586 of JANPKV010000219.1, forward strand.
TCGAGGGGCGATATGGTCGACGCTCCTGCGTGGCGATAGCTTTCGGTCATCAGGATCTGCGCGAAGGCCCCGACAATCCCGCTGGCGACAAGGGCCGCGAAATCCACCGGGACAGGCATGACCCATCCGAAGGGGAGTGTAAGCAGGGACAGGATCGTCGCCGTGACCGAAAACCACAGAACGATGATGGGTGTACGGTCGGTTTCCAAAAGCTTGCGCACGACCGTCTGAGCCAAAGCGGCAAAGACGGCACAGCCAAGCACCAGAGCAACGCCCAGCAGTTCCGAATAGCCCGATGTCGACCCGTCCAACAGCGTAAAGCGCGGATAAAGCACGACCAACACCCCACACAGACCCAAGGCAACCGCCAGCCGGTTCAGCACAGGCACGCGTTCATCCAGATACATCGCCGCAAACACGACCGCGAGGAGCGGAGCCGCATAGCCGATCGCCGTCACCTCGGGCAAGGGCAGGTAAGCCAGACCCGCAAAACCAAGGCCCATCGACAACGTCCCCATCACGCCTCGCCAGAAATGCCCCAGCGGCGCTTTGGGCAGCAGGCCGAGTGAAAGCTGCCCGCGGAACGCGATCCACGCAAAGATGACGGGCAGGGAAAAGAAGGACCGAAAGAAGACGGCCTCACCCGGCGGGACGCGCTCGGCAGTGAATTTCACCAGCGCCTGCATCACGACGAACAGCGCGACCGAGGCCAGTTTCAGTCCGATCGCGCGCAGCATGCGCTGCTTGGCTGGGCTCATTCGAGGCCGTTCCGCTTCATTGGATTTTACAAATAGTTTGCAACTTTACATGCGGTCGGATTAAGTCGGTTGTCAAGGAAAGGCGCCGCATGTCCACACCCCGCATGGCACTGATTTCGGACGATTTGACAGGTGCGCTGGATTCTGCGGTACCGTTCGCATTGGCTGGATGGAACACCGTCGTTGCGACCTCGCCAGCGTCGCTGGATCGCGCTTTGAACTGCGGTGCCGATGTCGTGGCGGTGTCCCTCAATAGCCGCGAGGCAAGCAAGCCCGACGCCTCGGCGCGTGCGCGGCATGCAGCGCTGGCTCTGTCGCATGTTCCTGTTCTTTTCAAGAAGATCGACAGCCGCATGAAGGGCCATGTGCAAGATGAGGTGTTGGCGCTTGCACGTGTGCGCGCGCTTGGACGCGTGATCGTCTGTCCGGCCATTCCCGAACTGGGCCGGTTCGTCGTGGATGGATGTGTCACGGGTCACGGCATCACCACGCCGATCCCTGTCGCCTTTCCCGCGGACGGGCAGACCGATGTTGCTTGTCCAGACGCGGGGACCGACGCCGATCTGGATCGTATTCTTGCACGGTCTGACGGCGCGCTTTTGGTGGGGGCTCGTGGACTTGCCTCTGCCCTTGCCCGCCGGACGGGAGCGCCTGCCACGCATTCGCAACCTCTTTCTCACCCATCTGCGCCGATCAGCCTGGCGATCGGATCACGCGATCCTGTGACATTGGTGCAGGTGATGCGGCTTCGTGAAGCCTATCCTTCGGCGCATTATGTTCCAGCGATTGACGGAATACTTCTGGAAGTGCCGACTTTTGCAGAGGTCACCATAATTCAGGTCACGGACGGTGGCGGCGGGTTGGAGGGGGCGATTGTTTCGCGCAGACTTGCTGCGGGATTGGCATCGGGCCTGCCAAACGGGTGCAGGACGCTTTTGCTGACGGGGGGAGAAACCGCGTCTGCATGTCTTGAGGCCCTGGGGATCGGGGTCCTGAAGCTGCTGGGTGAGGTCCAGCCCGGACTGCCCATCAGCATGCCGCTGGATTTTCCTGACGCGCCCCATATTGTCACGAAATCGGGCGGGTTTGGCGAGCCGGACTGCCTGACGAACCTTGTGCGCGTCGCAATGGACCAGAGTAGGGCAGCATGACTCTCGCAGCAGGCAGAAATACCGCAAAGCAGGACGCCGCACCGGAGCGGCCGAAATCCATGTTGCTTGCCGACGTGGTTCATGACCGCATCAGCCGCGCCATCCTGAATGGCGAATATGCCGCCGACGAGCGCCTGCCGGGTGAGAACGTTCTGGCCGAACAGCATCAGGTCTCGCGGCCGGTTGTGCGCGCAGCCCTGTCGCGGCTTCGCAACGACGGGCTGATCACCTCGCGTCAGGGGGCCGGAAGTTTTGTCAAAACGCCCGTCGCGCCAAAGCCCCTGGCGTTCCAGCCGCTTGAGACCATCGCCGATCTGCAACGCTGTTACGAATTCCGCCTGACCATCGAACCAGCAGCGGCGGCGCTGGCTGCTGCGCGGCGCTGCGACCGGGAGCTGGCCGAGATCGAGACCTGCCTTCAGATCATGCGGGACGCGACAGAGCGGCGCAGCCACCGAGAAGATGCCGACTTTGATTTCCATCTGGCGATCACCACGGCGGCCAACAACCAGTATTTCGAAACCTCGATGCGGGCCCTGCGCGAACACATCGCGATCGGGATGAAGTTTCACGGGCTGTCGCTGCAGACCGTGCGGGGCGGGCTTGACCACGTTCTGGACGAGCATGCAAAAATCTTTGACGCCGTCCTGAAGGGCGAGGCGGAACGCGCGCGCGAGGCGATGCGCGTTCATATCACCGGGTCGCGTGACCGCCTGTTCGAGGGGCGGTTGCTGGACCTTTCGTCACGCGGGTGAAGGCACCGCGCCGTCAGAAGGCGGCCCGGTAGATGTCGTGTACCTGATCCACCGACATGTCGCGGGGATTGTTGTCCATCAGCCGGCGGATGGCGTGGGCCTCGGTCGCCCAGCCTGCCAGATGGTCTTCCGACGCGCCAAGGCGGGACAGGTGCATTTCGACACCCAGTCGGGAGCACCACTGCGAAGCCTCCTGGCGCAAGGCAGACTCGTTTTCATCGCGCAGTCCCAAGGCGGATGCGATCTCGGCCGTCTTTGCGGTCGCAACCGGTTGGTTGAAGGCAAGCACATGCGGAAAGATCACCGCATTGGCGAGGCCATGCGCCAGTTTCAGCCGCGTCCCCAGCGGATAGGCCAGCGCGTGGCCGGCCGCCGTATTGACCGGGCCAAGGCAGATGCCGCCGTAATAGGCCGCTAGCAGCAAGGCGGCCCGCGCCTCCGCATCGCCCCCGTCGTGCACGGCACGCGGCAGATACCGCGCCACCAGACCAAAGCCCAGGCGTGCATAATTGTCGATCAAAGGGTGGGCCTTGCGGCTGGTGAACGCTTCGACGCAATGGGCCATCGCATCGATGCCGGTTGCGGCGGTCACTGCGGCGGGCACCGACATCGTCAGATCGGGGTCCAGCGCCACCATGTCGGGCATCAGATATCGGCTTTCGACCGCGACCTTGTTCAGCGTGGACGCATCGGTGACCAGCGCGCGGATGCCCGCCTCGGACCCCGTGCCCGCCGTTGTGGGGACAAGCGCGAGCGCGTTCTGCCGCCCTGTGACACGATGCGGGCCGATCACGTCGCGCAGTTTCTGGTCGCCGCGCAGCACCGAGACCAGTTTTGCCACGTCCATGACAGACCCACCGCCAAAGCCTACGATCAGGTCGGGCATGGCCGCCACGCCGGCCGCGACGGCCGCCTCAAGGTTGTCGCTGTCCGGTTCGGGGTGGATGCCGTCATGGACCGTCACCGCGCCGGGCAGGCAAAGCTTGTCGATCTGCCCCGCCATGACCGGCTGGGTCAGCACGAGGATGCGGCGGAAACCCTCGCTTTGCGCCCAGGCACCGACCTGCGCGGCACTGCCTGCGCCGTAATCGAATTGGCGCGGCTGGAACAGGCGCAGGGACGAGGCATAGTCGGTCATGCCGGTGCTCCGGGAAAGAGGGTGTCGATTTCGTTCAGGCGACGGCCCAGATCTTCTTGCTCTGCCGCACCCACCGCAAGCAGCGGCGGCCGCGTCCGTGACCACCCCGCATCGCCGTGGCGGCGTGCCACCATCGCCTTGATGGCCGGAATCTGGACATAGGAGTTGGACAGATCGCGGTACGCGTTGATGCGGGCCTGTGCCGCGGCTACACCTTCGGCCCGCGCCGGATCATTGGCGTGCCGGAAAACATAGGCGAGCGCGCGTCCCACCAGGTTCGAGGTTGCTGTGATGCAGCCCGCTCCGCCCGTCTTCATGAGGGGCAAGAGCAACGGATCGGCACCGGCCAGAACCGAAAAGCCGGGAAAGCGGGCAATCATCGCCTCCATGTTCTCGATCTTTCCGGCCGAATCCTTGATCCCGACGACCGTGTGCGGAAAAGCCGTCACAAGGCGCGCGATCAGATCGTGGCTGATCGGCAATCCGGCCATCTGCGGGATGTGGTACAGGATGACCCGCAGTCGCGTATCGCCGACCCCGTCGATGACGCGGGCATAAGCGTCAAACAACCCGTCATCGCTGACACCCTTGTAGTAGAACGGGGGCAGCATCACCACGGTGGTCACCCCGCAGGACAGGGCATGACGGGTCAGGTCTGCTGTCTCGGGAACGTTCGCAAGCCCCGTGCCGGGCAAAAGCCGCGACGGTTCAATGCCCGACCGCAGCGCCGCTTCGAGAATGCTGCGGCGTTCAGCGGACGAAAAGGAATTTGCCTCCCCGGTCGTTCCCAATAGCGCAATCCCGTCGCAGCCATCGTCCAGAAGCGCACGGCAATGGGCGGCAAACAATTCAAGATCGGGCGCAAGATCCGCATGCACGGGCGTGGCGGCGGCGCAAAACACACCGGAGACGGCAAAGGTCATGATCAGGCCCTCCGCGGGGCGGTCAGACGCGCGGCATAGGCCAGCGCGTGGTCGAGGTTTGCGTTATCTGCGATGCCACGTCCCGCGATGTCGAAGGCGGTTCCGTGATCGACCGAACACCGGTCGATCGGCAGGCCGACCGAGACGTTCACCGCAGTGTCGAAGGCCACAAGCTTGACGGGGATGTGTCCCTGATCGTGGTACTGTGCGACCACCAGATCGAAGGCCCCGGTATAGGCGCGATGAAACAACGTGTCCGCCGAGATCGGGCCCTGCACGTCAATCCCCTCGGCGCGGGCCGCAGCGACTGCGGGCGCGATCTGGTCGTCATCCTCGGTGCCGAAAAGACCCCCTTCGCCGCAATGGGGGTTGATGCCCGCAACCGCAATGCGCGGCGCCGGATTGCCAAGCCTTGCGAAATGGCGATGCCCCGCGCGGATCGTCGCCAGAACCCGGTCGGTCGTCGCGCGCCCGATCGCGTCCCGCAACGATAGGTGGGTCGAATTGTGGATCACCGACAGCCTGTCCGAGGCCAGGAGCATATGGCAGGTCGGCGTGCCGGTCAGATGGGCCAGCAGTCCGGTATGCCCGTCGTGATGGTGCCCCGCCGCATTCAGCGCCGCCTTGTTGATCGGCGCGGTGACGATGCAGCCAATCCCGCCCGCCAGCGCATCTCGGACGGCGGCAGCGATGAACTGATAGCTTGCCTCGCCACAGCGGGGATCAAGCTTGCCAAAGGCGGGAAGCGCACCCGGGATGTCGACATGGGCAATGTCCAGCTTGGCAAGGTCGAGGCCGGTGTTCAACACGGCTTCGGTCGCGGCAAGGCTGTTGCGATTGCCATAGATGCGAATGCCGCGGCGTTCGGCGTCATTCATCGCGGACAGGGATTTCAGAATGATCTCGGGGCCGACACCGGCGGGATCGCCCATGGTGATGCCGATAGGTCGTGACGTCATGCGGGGCTGTGCTCCCAGTTCGTTGCATCGGGTGAAGAAACTGCGTGGCAGGCGACGGATTGCCCGGGGGCCACTTCGCGCAAGGCCGGAACGTCGCTCCGGCACTGTGCGCGGGCCAGCGGGCAGCGCGTGTGGAACCTGCAGCCCGGTGGCGGCGTCAGCGGCGACGGGACCTCGCCCTCCAGCCTTTGCCGGTTGCGCGCGGCGCGCGGGTCGGTGGAGGGCACCGCCGACAAGAGCGCCCGCGTATAGGGGTGAAGCGGCTGCACGAACAGCGCTGCCGCCGGGGCAAGTTCCGCAACCCGCCCCAGATACATCACCCCGACGCGGTCCGAGATATGGCGCACCACGGCAAGGTCATGGGCGATGAACAGGTAGGTCAGCCCGTATTTTTCCTGCAGGTCCAGAAGCAGGTTCAGAATCTGCGCCTGCACGGACACATCGAGCGCTGATATCGCCTCGTCGCAGACGATGAACCTTGGCTGGCAGGCCAGGGCGCGGGCAATCGCCACGCGCTGGCGCTGTCCCCCCGAAAGCTCGTGCGGGTAGCGCTGGGCGAAACGTTCGGAAAGCCCCACATCGGCAAGCAGCTGGTGCAGGCGGCTGCGGATGTCGGACTTCGGTGCCAGCTTGTGGAACAGGATCGGTTCGGCCAAGGCCTCGCCGATGGTCATGCGCGGGTTCAGCGTCGCATAGGGGTCCTGGAACACGATCTGCAGATCGCGGCGGAACGGGCGCATCCCGTCATCGTCCAGTTGCGCGATATCGGTTCCGCCGTAGATCACCGATCCGCTTGTGGGCCGCTGGATATTCAGCACGCAATACCCGGTGGTAGATTTTCCGCAGCCGGATTCCCCCACCAGCGACAGGGTCTCGCCCTGGATGATGTCGACGGTAAAGCCGTCCAGTGCATGCACCGTCGCGGCCCGCTCGCCGAATGCGCCTAGCCGGACGGGGAATTCCTTGGTGAGGTTGCGGATCGAAAGCAGGGGTGCGGTCATGCACTCCCCCCTTCCGGCGCCGTGACGAAACAGGCCACGCGATGGGCCGGATCGCTGCCTGCCACCGGGGCAAGGCGCGGAACGCTTGCGGTGCAGGCCGAAGTTACCAGCCCACAGCGGGGGGCGAAGGGGCAGCCCGGAGGGCGTCGTCCCGGTTCCGGCGGCGTGCCGGCGATGGATGCCAGACGCGACATCGGCTGATCGCTGAGCGTCGGCAGCGAGGCCAGCAGCCCGCGCGTATAGGGATGGGTGGGGCGGTCAAAGATCACATCGACCGGCGCATCCTCGACCACCGTCCCCGCATAAAGGACCGCGATCCGGTCGGCGAGGCCCGCGATCAGCGCGAGGTCATGGGTGATCCAGACCACCGACATGCCGAAGCGGTCCTTCAGGTCGCGCACCAGATCGACGATCTGGGCCTGAATGGTCACGTCCAGGGCGGTGGTCGGTTCGTCCGCGATCAGCAGGCGCGGCGATCCCGCCAAGCCGATCGCGATCATCACGCGTTGCCGCATGCCGCCCGAAAGCTCGTGAGGATAGGCCATCAGCCGGTCTCGCGGCGACGGGATGCCGACCAGTTCCAGAAGTTCCAACGCGCGTGCCATCGCGGCGGGCTTGGCCAAGCCACGCTGGTAAACCAGCGCTTCGGCGATCTGTGCGCCGACCCGCATGACAGGGTTCAGACTTGTCATCGGATCCTGGAAGATGAAGCCGATTTGCGACCCGCGCAGAAGGCGCAACTCTTCGGACGACATCGAAAGCAGGTCCTTGCCCGCAAACTCGGCAACCCCGCCGGTCGCACGGATGCGATTGGGCAACAGCCCGACCAGCGACAGCATCGTCAGGCTTTTGCCGCAGCCCGACTCGCCCACGATACCAAGGGATTCGCCCTCGCGCAGTGTCAGGTCGATCCCGTCCACCACCCGCGCGGGTCCCGTATCGCGTTCGATGTCGATTGTCAGGCCGCGGATATCCAGAAGCGCGTTCATTTCTGCCCTTTCGGGTTCAGCGCGTCGTTCAGCCCGTCCCCAAGGAAGTTGAAGGCGACGGTGACAATGGCCAGCACGGCAGCTGGCGCCAACAGCAAGTGGGGATAGTTCGTCCACACACGCAGCCCGTCAGAAATCATGTTGCCCCAGCTTGGTGTCGGCGGGTTGACCCCGATGCCGAGGAAAGAGAACGCGCTTTCCAGCACCATCGCCGAACCAAGCCCGGCTGAAATCGCCACGATCAGCGGCCCGGCAGCATTGGGCAGGACGTAGCGGGTCAGGATGATGCGATTGGTCAACCCCAATGCGCGGGCCGCAGTGACATAGGGACGGTTGCGGATCGACAGGACCTGCGCACGGACCAGACGCGCATAGGGCGGCCATGTGATCAGCGCCATCGACCCGAAGACCAGCACGAAGTCGATGATGGCCGAGTTGCGATAAAGCGGGTTCATCGTCTCCATGTATCGCGCTTCCATCCACAGGGTGATGGGCTGCTTGAGCGAGGCATTGATGACGACGACCAGCAACAGCTGCGGGACCGACATCGTCATGTCCGTGACCCACATCAGCACCTTGTCGAAGCGGCCGCCGTAAAACCCCGCGATCGCTCCGAGGATGACGCCGATAAGGACGGCGACGGCCGTGACCAGGACCGCCACGAGAAATGCGGTGCGCGCGCCATATATCACGCGAGACAGTACATCGCGGCCCAGATCGTCGGTCCCGAACGGGTGGGAAAGCGATGGCGCCAGATTCCGCGCGTCGAGGTTCTGGGTCAGGAAATCATAGGGCGTGAGCCACGGCCCGAAGGCCGCGACAAAGATCAAGACCGCCAGCACCGCAAGGCCGGCCACCGCCAGCCGGTTGCGCCGCAACCTGCGCCAAGCATCGCTCCACAGGCTGTTGGGCCGGTCTTCGGGCGGGGTGATGATGGTTTGGTCGGTCATGTCCGCGCCGCCTTTGGATCCGTCGCGCGCGGATCGAGCAGCGGATAAAGCAGATCGACAAGCAGGTTCGACGCCATGACAAGAAACGACCCGATAAGCGTCACGGCAAGAATGACCGGATAATCGGAGTTTATAAGCGCTTGCACCGTCAGCCTTCCAAGGCCCGGAAGACCGAAGACAAGTTCGACGAAGATCGCGCCGTTGACGATCGTGATCATGATCAGCCCCAGCTGCGTGACGACAGGTGTCAGCACGGGCCGCAGGATATGGCGCAACGCCACCACGCGTTCGGGCACGCCCTTGGCGCGTGCGGTGCGGACATAATCCTCGGTCATCACATCGATCACGGCGGCGCGGGTCTGGCGGATGATCAGCGCGATCGGCTGGAACGACAGCACGATCAGCGGCAGGATGATCTTGACGGAGAAAACGCCGCCCCAGCCGTAAGGCACCGATCCGCTGGGCAGGACTGCCAGCAAAAGCACCATGAGCAGCGGCCCCGCGACATAGGGTGGAATGGCCCAGAGCGTCACCGCCGTCCCGAGGATCGAATAATCCAGCCGGCTGTTCTGGTGCATGCCGGCAACCATGCCCAGAGGAATGGCCACCAGTGCCGTCACGACCATGGCCATCAGCCCCAGCATGAACGAAACGGGTGCCGCAGCCGAGATCATGGCCCAGACCGACCGGCCCGAGAAAAGCGAATTTCCGAAATTCCCCTGCACCAGGTTCCAGAGGTAATTCCCGAACTGCACAAGGAAGGGCTGGTTGAGACCGGCCTGTTCGCGGATCGCCTCGATCTTCACGGGATCATAGGCCACATCGCCCGGCGCGCGCAGGAAGATAAGCTTGATGGGATCACCCGCGCCGTAAAACGCCAGCGCGTAAACGCCCAGCATCACAAGGATCACAGACGGTATCCACAGCAGCAGCCGTCTGAGAATATAGGCGATCATGGCGACAGGTTCCGTTCAGGGTGACGACGGGCGGGGAAAGCCCCAGCCCGTCGCATTGGCTATGGCATCTCAGGTGATGGAAATCGCCCAAGGTGCCACGACCTGCCAGTCGAGGTTCTTTTCCATGCCCGTCACGTTGGCTGCCGCCCAGCGCGACATGGTCTGACGATACCACGGGATGAAGCAGAAATCGTCGCGGAAGATCCGCTGCGCTTCCTGTGCCAGCGCGATACGGGCCGGATCGTCTGCGGGCTTTGTCAGCGCCTCGGCGATCAGGGCATCGACCTTGTCGTTCTTGTAGGACATCTTGCCCGTCGCGTTCCCCGAGGTCGAGGCAATGGATCCTGCCAGATAGCTTGCCGCATCGGGCACACGGGTGCCGACGTCGTCGCGGAAGATCTGGATCGCGTTCTGGTCGGGGCCGGAATACTGGTCCTGCTGCGGCTTCATGTCGACCGCCGTGATGCCCAGGTTCTGACGCCACTGTTCGGCGATATACTGCGCGGCTGCCTCGTTCGCGGGGCTGGAGATGCCCACGAACATCAGCTTGGGCAGACGCTCCGGCCCGCCATAGCTTGATTCCGCCAGCAGCGCCTTGGCGCGCTCCGGATCGAAGGGGTAGGGCGTAAAGGCAGGATCGTCGGCACCCGTAACAGCATTCATCACGCTGTCGGTCTTTTGGTGCGGGCCGTCGGGGAAGGACGCCTTGATCAGCCCGTCACGATCGACCGCAAGGATCAGCGCCTCGCGTACCTTGGGGTCATCCATGGGCGCGCGCGCCGTGTTGAACCAGAAGTGCTGCGAGGTCGGAATCTCCGCGCCTGCCGCGAATTCCGGCCCAAGATCCTGTACGATGGTCGAGGTGACCAGTTCGGTATGTGCCTGATACTCGCCCGACGCCAACATCTGCGTTGCGGTCACGTTGTCTTCGACCGCAGTCAGTTCGATGCGGGCCAGTTTGGGCGCGGGGCCAAAGAAGTTGGGGTTCGGAACCCAGACCAGCTCGCCCGTGTCGAGGTTCGCAGATTCCAGCATGAAGGGGCCGGAGGTCGCGCCGTTCGCGCCAAGGAAGAAATCCGGCACCTCGTTGCCGTCCGCGCCGCGGGCGACGGACACCTTGACGATCGGGGCGATGTGGTTGGCCAGACGCTGGAAAAAGATCGGGTCCGGGCCTGCCAGCGTCACGGTCAGCGACGCATCGTCGGTCGCGACGATGCCGGAAATGTCGGTGGCCGAACCGTCCTTGACCGCGCCGTAGCCCGCCACGCCGGCCAGCACCTGATCGATGCGCTGGTTCTGCGTGCCCGGCATCGCCGACAGTTCCCACGACCCCTTGACGTCGGCTGCGGTGATCGCGCTGCCATCGGCGAATTTCGCGTCCGGGTTCACCTTCAGCGTCCATGTGACGTAATCTGCCGAAGGGGTCCATTCGGTCAGGACATAGGGCTGGATCTCGCCCTTTTCGTTGAAATACATCGCGCTGGCATTCCAGATGGAATTCCACCGATACGGCACGCCGCCGCCGCGCAGCGGTGACCAGTCTTGCGAAAAGGCAGGGTTGATCGCCTTCAGCACCTGTCCGTCCTGCGCCATGACGATGCGCGCGCCCGGCCCGAAAGCGGCCAGTGCGACGAACGAGCCGAGGCCAAGCTTCATTGCACCACGACGCGTCAGGCCGTTGCGCTCTCCCGTGTTGGTTTTCATGATTCCTCCCAAGCGTAAAGCGGACGGCCCGCGCCACGATGGCGCTTCTCCGGTTCGGCTGTCTGCGTCGCAAAAGGGAACAGGTCTGAAGTGGCTTGTAAACTTGTTAATAATAAAAACGTCCGACGTTGATGACTTAAAGGAATGTGAGAAATTAGAATGTTTGATATCAAGTAATTGACCATAAATTAGGTTACTCGATCGGTTTTTCATGCCTCTGACAACTTGTAATTCTTTGGGGTATGCGCAACAACAGTTTGGCCCGACAGGCAAGCGGTCAGGGCGACCGGCGGAGCACCGATAATGACCGAACCCATGCGATCTGGCGAACTTTCCACAGCGGAAATAGAAGCTTACATGGACGGAGTTCTGCGTCCGCATGCCCGGGAGGCGGACCGTGTCGAGGCGATGCTTTCGTCGCTCTGCGTGCAGAATCATGCGGCCAATCTGTGCTGGTTGCCCGATGGCACGCTCACTTGCGTTTGGTTCGGCGGAACGATGGAAGGGATGGGTGATATCTCGGTCTGGATGTCGCGGCTGCGCCCGGGCTCGGACCGCTGGTCGCCGGCGGAACGGCTGAGCGACCGCGCCGACCGGTCCGAACAGAACCCGGTCCTTTTCGTGGCACCAGACGGGGACATATGGCTTTTCCACACGTCGCAGCCGGGCGGCCGGCAGGACGCATGCGAGATACATTTCCGCCGTTCGCAAGACGGCGGCAACACCTTTGGTGCGGCGGCGCGCCTTGGGCAGTTCACGGGCGTCTTTGTCCGGCAGCCACCGCGCATCGGACCGAACGGTGAATGGTTGTTGCCGGGATTCCGCTGCGTGACCCCGCCCGAAGGGCGCTGGACGGGGTCGCTCGATACGGCGGTGATGCTTGTCTCGCGGGACGAAGGCGTGACCTGGACCGCAATCGAAGTGCCCGACAGCATAGGTGCGGTCCACCTCAACCCCATTCCCGCGCAAGACGGGGTCATGCCCGCCTTCTACCGCGACCGCTTCGCAAACGCGGTCCGCAGAAGCCTTTCGCGGGATGGCGGCCTCAGCTGGTCAAGGCCTTCGGATACCGACCTTCCGAACAACAATTCGTCGGTACAGGCCATCCGTCTGGCCGATATGCGTGTCGCCCTGGTGTGCAACCCCGTGAATGCCCTGATGTCGGACCAGCGTCGCGAGTCGCTTTATGACGAGATCGATGATGATGGCGCAGAGGTCATGGCACCCAGTCCAAAGGGCACAGGCGGCGCCATCTGGGGCGTGCCGCGCGCCCCGCTCGTGCTTGCGCTGTCGCAAGACAATGGCGCGACCTTCCCGACCATTCGCAGGCTGGAAGAGGGCAGCGGTTATTGCCTGACGAACAATTCCAAGGATGGTCTGAACAAAGAGTATTCCTATCCCTCCATCATCGCGGGGGCGGACGGAGTGCTGCACATCGCCTATACTTATCACCGGCGCGCGATCAAATATGTCAGGCTTCGCACTGCATGACCCGAGGCGACCATAGGGCAGCCCTTCGCCCTGGTCGCCAGGCAAGGCTTTCAGCGTCCGAACCTGCCGTTCGGTGACGGGATCGACACCTTCAAAGCCGCGCGCCCTCGGCTGCGAACAGGTAGCATTGATCGGCCAGCAGATGCAGCAGCAGATCCTGACCCGCCCTGATTTCGCGGCTGCGCGGAACTTCGGCCACAACCGCGGCGCCCCGCGATGCCGCGGTATAGAGGTAGCGCGTGGCCCCCATGTTCTCGACCACCTCGGCCCGCAAGGACACGGGCCGGTCGCCCGCTTCGGCCCAGGCTTCGGCCCTGAAACCCAATGTGGCCTCTGCCGGTAACGGGGCCATCGGATGGCGCAATCGCACCGGCAATCCCGTCAGGCCAAGGGCCGGCACGTCCACAGACGCGTGGCCATCCACCAGCCCCGTCACCCGAACGGGCAGCAGATTCATTTTGGGGGCGCCAAGGAAACCTGCCACAAAGACGGTATCAGGATCGGTGTACAGCGCGGCAGGCGTTCCGACCTGTTCGATCCGCCCCCCGTTCATCACCACGATACGGTCGGCCAGTGTCATCGCCTCGACCTGATCATGGGTCACATGGATCATGGTTGCGCCAAGGTCGCGGTGCAGCCGTGCCAGTTCCAACCGCATCTCGACCCGCAACTCGGCGTCCAGGTTGGACAGCGGCTCATCGAACAGGAAGACCTCGGGTTTGCGTACAATCGCCCGTCCGATCGCGACACGCTGGCGCTGGCCGCCCGACAGCGCGCGCGGCTTGCGGTCCAGATAGTCGGTCAGGCGCAGCGTTCGTGCAGCGGCGTCCACCAGCGCGCGACGCTGGTCCTTGGCAACCCCCGCCATTTCCAGGCCGAATTCCATGTTGTCGCGCACCGTCATGTGCGGATAAAGCGCGTAGGACTGGAAAACCATGGCGACGCCGCGCTGGCTGGGTTCCGCACCCGTCGCATCGCGACCGCCAATCAAGACCCGTCCGGAAGTCGGTTCTTCCAGCCCCGCGATCATGCGCAGCAATGTCGATTTCCCGCAGCCCGACGGGCCGACCAGCACGCAGAACTCCCCCGCCGGGATGGTCAGGTCAAGCGCCGGAATGACACGCGTCGTGCCAAAGGATTTCGTCAGGCCTTCCAGCCGTACTTCTGACATCCCGCTCCCCCTATTTCACAGCACCTTCGGTCAGGCCCGCCACGAACCATTTCCCGATGACCGCAAAGATCGCCACGACCGGCAGGATGGCAAGCGTCGCCCCCGCCAGAAGCAGCCCCCAATCGACCTGATACTGCCCGATGATGCCTGCAAACCCGACGGGAACCGTCCGCAGCGCATCCGACAGGATCATCACCGACGCGAACACATATTCGGTCCAGCTTGTCACAAAGGCGAACACCGCCACCGCCCCCATGCCCGGCGCGATCAGCGGCAACAGGATGCGACGAAGCACGGTCAGCGGAGGACCGCCATCCATGCGGGCGGCTTCCTCGATCTCGGGCGGGATCTGGGCGAAAAAGGCTCGCAGCATCCAGATGGCAAATGGCAGCGCAAAGGCGGTATTGACCAGCACCAGCGCAAAGCGGTTGTCGATCAGGCCCACCTTGGCGAACATCGCAAAGAGCGGCACCAGCACCACAATGGACGGAAACGCATAGGCCAGCAGAATGACACGGTAGAGCCCGTCACGCCCGCGAAACCGCAGCCGGAAAAATGCATAGCCCGCCGGAACCGCCAGCACCAGGGTCAGGATCGTCGACGCCGTAGCGACCAGCAGCGAATTGGCCATGTAGGCGGCATAATCGGATGCCGCGAGCAGCTTTTGATAATGCTGCGTCGTGAAGCTTTCGGGAATGACCGTCGGCATCCGCGCGATAATTTCCTGCGGCGCCTTGATTGACCCCGTCAGCACGAACCAGAACGGAAGGGCCACCATTGCGCCGATGACACCAAGGCCCGCCCACAACAGCCATCTCCAGACCCTTGGGCGTGTCATCTTTCGTCCCCCGACAGGGCCAGTTTGCGGGTCGCGAACACGGCGAATGCCATCAGAAGCATCGTGGCGAGGACCGCGATGGTTGCCGCCTCGCTGATCCGGTAGCCGCGGAAGGCGGTTTCGTAGATCAGAACGGGCAATGTCCGCGTGCCGCCCGCAGGGCCGCCCGACGTCAGCAGCCAGATCACGTCAAAGACGTTGAAGGACAGCAACGTTCCGATCACCAGAAGCACCGTCATCGTCGGCGCCATCAGCGGCCATGTGATGCGGGTGAACCGCTTCCACGGACCGGCACCATCGACGCGGGCGGCTTCGATCAGGTCAGCGGGGATGCGCGTCAGGCCGGCCAGCATCATCAGCGTGATAAAGGGAAACCAGCGCCACGAATTGATGAAGACCAGCGTGGCGAAAGCGGTCCATGGCGTGGCGAAGAATCCGACAGGGCGGTCGGTCAGTCCCAACCCCATCAAGGCCGGGTTGACCACCCCGCCCGATGTGGAAAAAAGCCAGCGCCAGATCATCACGACGACGACCGTCGGGACGATCCAGCTAAGGATGATCCATGTCCGCGCGATCTGCGCGCCACGAAACCGCTGGTTCAGGATCAGCGCGGCGGCAAGGGCAAGCGCGGTCTGCACCACGGCGTTTGCGACAACCCAGACGAGGCTCAGTTTTGCCGCCCGCCAAAAGGCCGGATCGCCCAGCACCTTTTCGTAGTTCGAAAGCCCGAGGAACGGACCCTCCGATCCCACCACCCGGACGTCCTGAAAGGACATCAGGATGGCGGAAAGAAGCGGCCATGCCAGCACGGCCGCCAAAAGCGCAAGCGCCGGCGCGATCAGGAACAGTCCAAGCGTTCCCTGCCGCACCGGCGCGACCGCTTATTGCGACAGTTCGGTCATGCGGGCCTGACCCGCCGTGACCGCTGCCGCCGTGTCGGTGCCGTTGACCACGATGTTCTGCAGCGTTTCAGCCAGCACGTTCTGCGCCGAAATTGCCGAAATTGCCGGGAACACGCGGCCCGAGGTGAAGCCGAACAGTTTGCCGTTGGCGCTGTTGGCGATGATCGTCTCGATCTGGCTGCGATACTTCTGCACGATCGGGTCGGACCACAGCGATTCGGCCTTTGCCCCATCGGCCGTGACGGGGAAGAACAGCCCCGGCTCCATGTTCAAGAAGCGGCCATAGTTCTCCGGCTCCAGCAGGTACGAAATGAACCGCTGCGACGCCGCGCGCTTGGCTTCGTCCTTGGACAGGAACATGACCGCATTGGCATAGGCGATGGTGCCGGGCGCTTCGCCTGCCGTCTTGACCGGCAGCGCCGCCACGCCCAGGTCGGCAGCATCGCCCTCGGCCTGCGTGTCATAGGTGGAGATGACGCTGAACTGCATCACCATCGCGCAGGACCGCGACGCAAAGCAGGCTTCCGCCTCGCCCCATGTCCAGGATGTTGCATCCGGCGGGGAATAGGCCAGCATCGACTTGTAGAA
>JANPKV010000220.1:0-6925 GCA_031426185.1 Rhodobacterales bacterium
CCAGGTGCAGCGCTATGCCGACACGCAGCCTCTGTTTGCCAAGTTCGGGGTGGAAAGCTACCTCGCCTCGATGTTCAACCCGGTGGTGCAGCTGAAATCCGGTGGCTACATCGTGATCGGCGTGACCGAGGCGCTGGTCGCCGTCGACGTGAACTCCGGTCGGGCCACGAAAGAGGGGTCGATCGAGGAAACCGCGCTCAAGACCAACCTGGAGGCCGCCGAAGAGGTCGCCCGCCAGCTGCGCCTGCGCGACCTTGCCGGTCTGATCGTCATCGACTTCATCGACATGGAAGAGCGCAAGAACAACCTCGCGGTTGAAAAGCGCATGAAGGACAAGCTCAAGACCGACCGCGCCCGCATCCAGGTGGGCCGCATCTCGGGCTTTGGCCTTTTGGAGATGAGCCGCCAGCGCCTGCGTCCGGGCATGCTGGAATCGACGACACAGCCTTGCCCCAGCTGCCACGGCACCGGCCTGATCCGGTCCGATGACAGCATGGCGCTGAGCGTCCTGCGCGCTTTGGAAGAGGAAGGCACACGCAAACGCTCCAAGGAGGTCTTGCTCAAGGCCCCGATCGGCATCGTGAACTTCCTGATCAACAACAAGCGCGAGCATATCGCGCTGATCGAAGCGCGCTATGGCATGTCGGTGCGGATCGAGGCTGATCCGATGCTGATCAGCCCCAACCATTCCATCGAAAAGTTCAAGACCGCAACGCGCGTGGTCCACGAGGCTCCGGCCGCGATCTCGGGCAATGCCAGCCTGATGGGCGCACCGGTCGATGATTTCGACGACGAGGATCCCATCGACGAGGTGATGGAGGACGAGGTCGATACCATCGAGGCGGATGAGGATGCCGCAACCACCGAGACGCCGCAGGCTGATCGCGGTGATGGCGCCGGAGGCATCAAAAAGCGCCGCCGTCGTCGTCGTCGCCGCAAGGGCGGGCGCGATGGCAACGACGCCGAAGGCACGGCCGAAGCGGGCGATGACGCATCTGGCGATGACGAGGGCGACGATGAGGAAGCCGATGCCGCACCGGCGGCCGCAGCTCTGCCCGAGACAGATGCCGCTGACGCATCCAAGCCCACGAAAACGCGCAGCCGCAGCCGTGGACGTCGCGGCGGGGCAAAGCCTGCATCCACCAGCGACGAGCCTGCGGGTGCCGAGGCCGCAACCGAGGTGGCCTCAGAAGCGGTGATTGCCGAAGTGGCGCCAGAGCCCGCACCGGTCGCCGCGCCGGAGCCCGCGCCGGCGGACCCGACAGCAACCGACGAGCCCAAGCCCAAAAAGCGGGCCTCGCGCGCCAAGCCCAAGGCGGTCGCGACCGAGGCGGCTGCCGACGTGGTTGTCGAGGAACCGGCACAGGCAAGCCCCGAACCCGTGGTCGCGGCGCCAGCCACCGCAGCCGCCGAGCAGGAAGCCGAAGATCCGGCCAAGCCAAAACGCAAGGGCTGGTGGTCGCTTGGCCGCTAGCGAAAAGCGCGCTTGATCAAGGGGCGGCGCGGAAACGCGCCGCCCTAAGACTTTGCGCGGATGAAGTAGCGACTGACGCCACCATCGGTGTCACAGCCCAGATAGACATGTCCCGCCTCGGCACAAAAATGCGGAACATCCACCGCAGCCATCGGGTCGGTCGCCCGCAGGCAGAGGACGGTTCCGGCAGGCACGCCCATCAGCCGTTTGCGTGCCCTCAGCACCGGCAGCGGGCATAGCATCCCCTCGCAGTCCACTTCGACATCGTATTCCATCGCGCGCGCCCCTGTTGCGTCACCCGACATATCCACGCCGGACGCCCGAGTGCCAGCCCCCGCCGCCGAGGGCAACGCCTGCTCCGGCCCGGATTTCAGCCAGACCACGTCAAAGTGACCCCAAGCGCAAGTGACGGCGCGTGACAAAGACGCTATGTCAGACGCAAGGGAGCACGCATGTTCGGAATTGACCTGATTGATGCGGGCCTGATGACGGCCCTTCTGATCGCGCTTGGCGCGGGCGTATTGTCATTTCTGTCGCCCTGCGTGCTGCCGATCGTGCCGCCGTACCTCGCCTATATGAGCGGGATCAGCATGGGCGAGCTGACAGCGGGCGTGCAGTCGCGCTTTCGTGTCGTGGTGCCGGCCCTGTTCTTCGTGCTTGGCTTGTCGACCATCTTTCTGCTTCTGGGGTTTGCTGCATCGGCGTTCGGGACCTTCTTCCTCAGCTATCAGGTCTGGTTCACGCGGCTGTCGGGCGCTGTAATCCTGATTTTTGCGCTGCATTTTCTCGGCGTTTTCCGCATCCCGATCCTGGACCGCGAAGCGCGGCTTGACGCCGGGGATCAGGGGGGAACTGCGTTCGGGGCCTATGTCCTGGGATTGGCTTTCGCCTTTGGCTGGACGCCGTGCATCGGACCGCAGCTTGGCGCCATCCTGTCCATTGCCGCCCAGGAAGGCAGCCTGTCGCGCGGCACCGTGCTGCTGGGCGTCTATGCGGCTGGCCTGGGGCTGCCCTTCCTGTTTGCCGCCCTGTTCATCGAACGCGCGATGGGCGTGATGACGCGGCTCAAGCGCCACATGCGGACAATCGAGCGCGCGATGGGGGTCTTGCTGTTGATCGTCGGCCTGGCGCTGATCACGGGTGCCTTCACCGATTTCAGCTGGTGGCTACTGGAAATCTTTGACGCGCTGGGGATCCCCATTCTCGGCTGATGCCGCGCGTCTTGGCCCCTTACACCCACGGCATTTTGTGCCACTATGCTGGCGGGCCACAAGGGCAGGGGTGGATGACGGGTCTGGCACAAGCCACGACGGAAGGCGGTCCGGTGCAACCGTTTCGGCGGCAGGTGTTCTACATTCCGGGTTATGACCCGTTCCCGCCCCGCCGTTACCGCGAGCTTTACCGCACCGAAGCGGCGGCGCAGGCGGCGATATCAGGCTACCAGATCACCATGCTCCCGCAGCGCGGCGGCATGGGGTGGGGCGTCAACGCGCGGATCGGCGGGCATGGCTCCGAAGCACAGATCGACGTCCTTGTCTGGTCGGATCTGGTGCAGGGGTCGATGCGGCAGGGGATTGCGGCCACCTATGCGCAACTTGTGCGTACTGCCTGGACCTATATCGCATCGGGCGCATTGTTCCGTCTGATGCGGCTGCGCAAGGGGCCGATGA
The DNA here is from genome assembly GCA_031426185.1 of Rhodobacterales bacterium. Taxonomy (GTDB): domain Bacteria; phylum Pseudomonadota; class Alphaproteobacteria; order Rhodobacterales; family Rhodobacteraceae; genus JAJNPS01. Next base: position 3,145 of record JANPKV010000220.1, read on the forward strand.
TCGCAGCGCTTTATCCGGTCGCGGTTCTGGTGGTTCAGGCCGTCATCGCGATCCTGGTGGTCTGGGCCTTTGCCCGGTACGGATCGCGGCTTTTGCCGGGGATGGGGGGCGCGCTGGCATCGACCGCTGTCGGGGTGATCATGGGCGTGGCTCTTCTGCACCTCTTTCGCCGGTTGGATGCCAGGGTCTTTGCCCATTACCTGATGCATGACTATGCCTTTACCGCGCAGGCGGGCGGTGCGTATCCTGCCGCACTTGAGGCCCGCATGACGGCGTTCCGCGCCACCATCCGGGCAAGCCTGGACGAGACGCTTGATGAGGTGCTGGTCGTCGGACATTCCTCCGGGGCGCATCTGGCGGTGTCAATTCTGGCGGACCTGACGCGCGCGGGCTTGCCCCCGAAACGCCCGGCCCTGGGGTTCTTGTCGTTGGGCCAAGTCATCCCGATGGTGTCGTTCCTGCCGCGTGCCACGCGCCTGCGCGCTGACCTGGCGCTGATGGCGGCACAAGACGACATTACCTGGATCGACGTGACGGCCCCGGGCGACGGCTGCGCCTTTGCGCTGTGTGACCCTGTCGCAGTGACAGGCCTGTCGCCCCCCGACAAGCGCTGGCCTTTGGTGATGTCCGCCGCCTTTACCCAGACCTTGTCTCCCGACCGTTGGCGCGCCCTGCGGTGGCGCTTTTTTCGCCTGCATTTCCAGTATCTCTGTGCGTTCGACCGACCCGGCGACTATGACTATTTCCAGATCACTGCAGGCCCCGTGACATTGGCTGACCGGTTCGGCAACCGGACGGCGTCCAAAAGCCGGATCGAGACACCGCTGTCCGGTTATCGGTCGGTCACATGATCCCGCCCAAGCCCCTGGCACGTCCCGACAAGGTGTCGCTTCGCCAGTACCTGCGGCTTTTTCGGGCCGATATCCTGTCGGCACAGCCGGCACGGTTGTATCACGCCTGGATGGCCGAGTTCCGGACGCCGTTTTTTCGCAGCTACCTCTGCAATGACCCAAGCCTTGTTGCCCGCGTCCTGAATGAGCGCCCCCGCGACTTTCCCAAATCCGCCCGGATTGGCGAGGGGTTGCGACCTTTGCTTGGGCAATCGGTCTTTGTGACCAACGGGGCGGATTGGGAACGCCAGCGCCGCATCATCGATCCGGCTTTCGCGGGTGGCAGGCTGCACCACGCCGTGCCCGGCATCTGGGCCGCCGCAACTGCCGCCGCCCAGCGTCTGACCGAAGGCGAACACGACGTCGAGGCACCGCTCAGCCACGCCGCCGCCGACGTGATCTTTCGCACGCTGTTCTCGATCCCGATCGAAGATGCGCTTGCGGCACGGGTCTACACCGCCTTTCAGGCATACCAGCGGTCGCAGCCCCTGTTGAACCTGGCTGCGTTCCTTCCGCTGCCCGCCTGGGTGCCAAGACCCCACCGCCGCGCCACCCGCGCATCGGCGCGCGAGATACGCGCGCTGATCGGGGCGCTGTGCGCGGCGCGCGCGGGGGCCATAGCCGACGGGACCGCGCCAGACGATCTGGCGACCAAGATCATGACGACCGCAGACCCGCAGACCGGCCAGACCTTTACAACCGCCGAGATGGTCGATCAGGTCGCCATCTTCTTTCTGGCAGGGCATGAGACGTCGGCCTCGGCCTTGTCCTGGGCGCTTTATCTTCTCGCGACGCATCCTGACATGCAGGAAAGGCTTGCCCACGAGGTGGCCGTCCTGCCCGATCCTCCGGTCATGTCGGATCTGTCACGCCTGCGCCTGACCCGCGACGTCTTTCGCGAAACCTTGCGTCTTTACCCGCCGGTTCCGATGATGGTGCGCGAAAATGCCCGGCCCGAAATCATGCGGGGCAGGGCGGTTCGGCCCGGCGCGCAGATCGTCATCAGCCCCTGGCACCTGCACCGCCACGACCGCATCTGGGACAACCCGGACGGCTTTGATCCTGACCGGTGGTCCCGCGAGGACAGCAAGCCATCCCAGCGTGACGGCTACCTGCCGTTTTCGGCCGGACCCCGGGTTTGCACCGGTGCGGGATTCGCGATGGTGGAGGGCGTCCTGATGCTGGCGGCCCTGCTGCGCGTCTGGCGGTTCCATCCGGTCGAGGGGAAAGTGCCGGTGCCGGTGGCCCATCTGACCGTCCGCTCAAAGGCAGGCATACGGCTTGGCGTCACGCGCAGGTAGCGATGATCAGCGGAGCGCGGACAGGCAAGCACCAAGTTCGCGGCCGAGGGCGACACGCTCATCTTCCGACAGGAATGCGCCGATCTCCACTTCGCGACCGTTTCCGTTCAGCGTGACGTAATGCGGGACCGGCCCTCCGGAGGCATGCACGTTCAGGCGCACCCAGAACGGGTTGGCCTGCCAGCTTTGCGAGGTGCCGCGGGGATTGTGACGGGTCAGCGTGATCTGCTCCGGCGACAGCGACAGTTCTTCAACGATTGTGCGGTCGCGCGCATTGGACCGCAATGCCCACCAGATTGCAGCCACCGCACCGACCACAAACGGCAAAAGCCCCCACAACACTGGCTTGCCGACCATCACGACCAAAGGCAAAGCGATCAGGGCGGCAGTCGTGCCGATGAACCAGACGAACCCCGTTTCGGTCAGTGACCGGTAGGGCCAAAGCCGCAATGTTTGCAACTCTGGTGTGGAGGTGGTCCATTCGTAGGGCATCGGGCAGCGCCGCCTTTTCACAGTGCAGACAGCGACCATGCCACGCGCCGCGGTCCGCGCAAAGTGTCGAGGTGTCGCGGTGACGGGTCGGCTGTCTTCAGCGCCGCCCGCTCCCGGTTTCACAAAGGCCTTTCGGACGAGATCATCAAATGCAAAAGGCCCCGGACATCGCCGGGGCCTTTTGTCATCTATCGCCGCTGCAGCGCGTCAGTGGGCGCGGCTTTTGTCCCAGTCTTCGCGCTTGGGCAGTTGCTCGAACGTGTGTTCGGGCGGGGGCGAGGGCAGGGTCCATTCCAGCGTGTCGGCGTATTCGTTCCAGTAGTTGTTCTCGGTCACGCGGCGCCCGAACTTCAGCGTGTAGAACACGATGCCGATGAAGAACACGAAGGACGCGAAGGAGATGAACGCACCGATGGACGAGAACCAGTTCCAGTAAGCGAACGCCTCGGGGTAGTCGATGTACCGGCGCGGCATGCCCTGACGGCCGAGGAAGTGCTGCGGGAAGAAGGTCAGGTTCGACCCCAGGAACATCGCCCAGAAGTGCAGCTTGCCCGCCCATTCCGGGTACTGGCGGCCCGACATCTTGCCGATCCAGAAATAGACCCCGGCAAAGATACCGAACACCGCCCCAAGCGACATCACATAGTGGAAGTGCGCGACGACATAGTAGGTGTCGTGATAAGCCCGGTCGACGGCAGCCTGGCTGAGGACGATGCCCGTGACGCCGCCCAGGGTGAACAGGAACAGGAAGCCGAACGCGAACAGCATCGGCGTCTTGAACTCGATGGAGCCGCCCCACATCGTGGCGATCCACGAGAAGATCTTGATGCCCGTGGGCACCGCGATCACCATCGTCGCCAGCATGAAGTAGCTTTGCTGCGTCAGCGACATGCCCACGGTATACATGTGGTGCGCCCAGACGACGAAGCCCAGCACCCCGATTGCCATCATCGCATAGACCATCGGCAGGTAGCCGAAGATCGGCTTGCGGCTGAAGGTGGAGATCACCTGGCTGATGATGCCAAAGGCCGGCAGGATGATGATGTAGACCTCGGGGTGGCCGAAGAACCACAGGATGTGCTGATACAGGACCGGATC
>JANPKV010000221.1:0-3909 GCA_031426185.1 Rhodobacterales bacterium
GACAGCCGCTTGCCGGGTTCGCTGGCAAAGGTACCTGCGCGTGTGATTGCGGCAATGCGGTCCACGCGGAACATCCGGAAAGCGTCGCGCCGTTCGCACCACGCGATCAACGTCCAGGTGCGGCCCCAGAACGACAGGCCCAAGGGACGAACGCGGCGTTCGGTCTGATGTCCCCCCTGATCGGTATAGACAATCTCCAAGAGATCACGCGCCTCGATCGCAGCCCCGAGGTCATCGAGATTGCCGCGGTCAGGCGTGCCAGACGATCCCGCAAAGGCGTGGATCGGCACGGTCTCGGCACGCCGACGCTCCGCCTCTGGGAGGACGGCACTGATCTTCACAAGCGCCTCCTGGGACGCTTGCGCCATTGCCGCCCCGCCAAACGTGCTGATCACGCGGGCGCCCGCCACCAGCGCCACGATTTCGTCGCGCGTGAACATCAGGGGCGGCAGATCAAAGCCCGCGCGCAGGATGTAGCCCACGCCCGCCTCGCCATCTATCGGCACGCCGGACCCGATCAGGTCGGCCACGTCGCGGTAGATGGTGCGTTCGGATACTTCGAGCCGGTCAGCCAGCTTGCGCGCCGTGACAAGCCGACCGCCGCGCAGATACTGCACGATCTGGAAAAGGCGGTCGGCGCGGCGCATGTCAGGCGGCCGGTTGAAAGAGGCCGATGGAATTGCCGTCGAGGTCGATCGCATAGGCAAAGCGGCCCGGCGGGATGGTGATCACCGGGCTTGCGACCGTGCCACCGGCTTTGGTGCAACGGTCCATGGCCTCTTCGACGGTGCCGCGCACGGCAAGATGGACGGTCGCGCCAGTGCCGGTCGCGGCGGGTTTACCCGGATACAGGTGGCCGCTGGTGCCGGCATCCGGCTGATACCCGAATGCCAGCATCGGATTGGGTCCGTCGGTTTCCAGCTTGAGCGGATAGCCTGTCACTTCGGCATAAAAGACCTGAGCGCGGTCCATGTCGGTGACAGGAATTTCGGCCCAGACGACGGCGGTATGGGGAAGGTCGGTCATCACAGTTCCTTTCACGATTGCGATGGCCCTTGATGGCATACCCCTCCTGACAGCGTTCTGTCAGCAGGGTTGGATCAGCGTCACGACGGCGTCGCCGGCGTTCATCGGCCCGGTCGCCCGGTCAAACCGCAGATAGGCGATGGCCTGACCTCCGCTTTGGGTGAACAGCGTGCCGGCGGTCTTTTCCCCGGCCATGACGTCGGTGCCGATGGGGGCCGACCCGTCGATCCGGACCCGCGCCAGACCCTTGCGCAGGTCGGTCTTGTGCTTCATCCGGGCCGTCACCTCCTGGCCGACATAGCAGCCCTTGCGGAAATCGACGCCATGCAAGGCCTCAAACCCCGCCTCAAGGATGAAGGTGTCGCCGACGATCAGCTCTACCCCGGTTTCGGGGATCAGCGCCGCGACCCGCAAGGCGTCCCAGTCGATCCCGGGGTCGGGTTGCGGGTCCGCACGCCAGGCGCGCCAGCCAAGCGAGGGGTGGCGCGGGTCGGGCAGGGCGTCGGCAGGCGCGGGGCCGATCCCGCGATGGACATGAAGTGCCGCCGGCGCGATCGCGACATCGGCGCGCAGGCGGTACATCTGCAGGCGCTGGAACGTGGCGGATGCGACGCTGTCGGCGATGTCGATCAGATAGTGGCCCGGCGCGCCGCCCGGCGGTGCCACGACAAAGAAATCCGCCAGATACTTGCCTTGCGGTGTCAAAAGCGCGGTCCAGACGATGCCTGGCCCCCTTGCCAGTGGCAGCACATCATTCGTCACAAGCCCCTGAACAAAGCTCAGCGCGTCATTGCCCGTCACCTGCCAAAGGGTCCGCGAGGGTGTCGTCATGCCGGTCATTCCTGCCTTGGCTCCCTGATATGGGGACGCTGCGCGCACATCACCATGCCTTCAGACGCGAAACTGCAACCGGTAAAGTCCGGCATAGATGCCGTTCCGTGCCATCAGGTCGTCATGCGTGCCTGCCTCCACCACCCGGCCGTGATCAAGCACGACGATGTGATCGGCCTCGCGTACCGTGGCCAACCGATGCGCGACAACCAGCGTTGTGCGGCCTTTGGCTGCGTGGGTCAAAGCCGTAGCCACCAGCGCCTCGGACACCGCATCCAGGCTGCTTGTCGCCTCGTCCAGAAGCAGGATCGGCGCGTCCTGCAATAGGGCGCGGGCAATGGCGATGCGCTGCCGCTGGCCACCCGAAAGACCCGATCCGCGCGGGCCGGCGGGGGTATCAAGGCCATCCGAAAGGCGCGGCAGGAATTCCGACACAAGCGCGTCGTCCAGCGCCTTTTGCACCTGTGCAGGCTCGATGCCGGCGCGCCCCAGCGTGATGTTTTCGCGCAGGGATTCGTCGAACAGGGCGGTTTCCTGGCTGACCGAGGCCACCAGACGGCGCTGGTCCTCAAGCGCGATATTCGCGCAATCGACGCCGCCGATGCGCAGGGTTCCCGATTGCGGTTCCACAAGGCCGGTCAAAAGGTGCATGACGGTCGACTTTCCCGCACCCGATGCCCCCACCAACGCCGTGACTTTCCCGGCCCGGGCGGTAAAGCTGACACCGTTCAGGACCGGCTGATCGCCATAGGCGAGGTGGACGTCGTCCAGCACGATCTCCGGTGCGCCGGGGGCGGGCAGGGCGGTGCTGGTGGCGGGACGGCGGCTGACGGCGTTGGTGTCCATCAGGCCAAAGACGCGCTCCAGACTGGCGGCGGCGATCTGCCAGACGCCGGCCAGGTCCCCCAAGCGCCGGATCGGCTGAAATGTCAGCGACATGGCGGTGAAGAACGACATGAACTCGCCGATCGTCCGCTCACCTGCGGCAACCTCGCGCCCGCCCAGCATCAGGACGGCAAAGAACCCGATGCCGGTGACGACGTCGATCAGGGCAGGCGTGGTGGCCTTGGCGGCGGCGGCGCGGACCTCGGAGCGCGCGATGCGCGAGGTCACGGCATCAAATCGGGCGGCCTGATAGCGTTCCATGCGGTTCAGCTTGACCGCCTGGATGCCATGAAAGATCTCGTCCAGCCGCGTGGTGCGCTGGCTGACCTGATTGCGCAACGCGCGTGCCTTGCGCCGCAGATAGCGTTGCAGCACCAGAACGGGCACCAGCAACAGCGGTGCCCCGACCAGTGCGGCCAGCGTCCAGACCGGATCAATCGAGATGGCGACCGCCAGCAACCCCATCAGGGCCACAAGATCGCGCGCGGCCCCCATCAGGACGGTACTCCAGGCGTTCTGGGCAATCAGCGTGTCGCCTTGCACGCGTTCGATCAGCATGCCCGGGGAATGGGCCTGAAAGAACGCGCCATCCAGCGTCAGAACATGGCGCAAGACATCGCCCTGCATCGCCGAAGCGGCCGTCTGGGTCACGCGCGAGATCATCACCCGCGAGATGACCGAGGTGACGGCGCGGACAAGAAAAAGGCCAAGGATGCCCGCCCCGACCCAGACCAGCGCACCGGTATCGCCGCCCGGCGCAAAGACGGTGTCGAACAGGGGCTCCAGCAGATAACTGAGCAATCCCAGCGTGCTGCCCTCGATCATCATGACAATCGTGGCCAGCACCAGCGTCCATGCATGCCTGCGGATATAGCCGTTCCACAGCCGGCCCATCAGCGCGCGCGGGCCGTAATGGGCGGGTCGCTGGTTGCCACGGGGGATGGGGACTTGGGTCAAAGGGCGCACGGGACCTTTTCGGGATGCGCGGTCATTTACCGTGAAACCGTGCCGTGGCGCAAGGCAGGCGCGGGGTTGCCCGCCCGGACAGTCCGGGGTGGTTGACCTTGGCCAAGTCAAGGCATAGCCAGAGCCTGCTCCAGTCAGAAAGTGCCCCGCCATGACCCTTGCCAACGGCCAGACCTATCTTGCGATCCCCGGCCCTTCGCC
>JANPKV010000222.1:0-7563 GCA_031426185.1 Rhodobacterales bacterium
TATGCCGCCTCGGACTGGCGGGCACGTTTCTTGGATTGGGCAGTATTCGCCATGTTTTCTGGACTCTCGGCTTCGCGTCTTGGTCACATTGAAGCCGGTGCTATAGGTGCGACTCGCAGCGCTGTCAACCGTGCATGCCGCGCTAACGATCACGGAACTGCGGTTGGCGTTTTTCCAGAAAGGCCGACATGCCTTCCTTTTGATCATCAGTGGCGAAAAGGGCATGAAACATCCGCCGCTCGAATATCAGACCTTCTTGCAGCGTCGTCTCCTGGGCACGGTTCACGGCCTCTTTGACGACCATGGCGGTGATCATGGATTTCTCGCCGATCTTCATCGCGGCCTTCATCACCTCTTCGATCAGCGACTTGGCCGGAACGACTCGCGATACCAGCCCGCTGCGTTCCGCCTCGGCGGCATCCATGAAGCGGCCCGTCAGGTGCATGTCCATGGACTTGGACTTGCCGACCGCGCGGGTCAGGCGCTGGGTGCCGCCCATGCCGGCAACGATGCCGAGGTTGATCTCGGGCTGACCGAATTTTGCGGTATCCGCCGCGATGATGAAGTCGCACATCATCGCAAGTTCGCAGCCGCCCCCCAGACAATAGCCCGACACGGCGGCGATCATCGGCTTTCGCACCCGCGCGATCGCCTCGGCCTCAGGACCAAAGAGGTTGTCGAAGAATACCTCGGCAAAGGTCTTGTCGGCCATTTCCTTGACATCGGCCCCGGCGGCGAACGCCTTTTCCGATCCAGTCAAGACGATGCACCTGATCTTGTCATTCGCATCCGCCACCGCAACTGCGGCCGCCAGTTCGCGCATCATCTTGGAGTTCAGCGCATTCAGAGCATCGGGCCGGTTCAGTCGGATAAGGGCTGTATAATCCTCAATCTCGACGATCAGCGTCTCGTAAGCCATGGGTCGCTCCGCCATTTCACGTTGGCGTGACTCCTAGCACCAAAAGGACGGATGGCAAGTCACCTCTGGCACCGGAGGCAGAAGTACGAGGACCGCCCCGCCTGCGTGATCCGGCTGATCGTGCCGGTGCAACCCGGCTTTTTGCAGGCTTCGCCCTCACGGTCATATACTTGAAAACGATGCTGAAAATAGCCCAGATCCCCGTCCGTCTGGCGATAGTCTCGCAAGGATGATCCCCCTGCCTCGATCGCCTCGGCCAGGACTTGACGGATGATGGGAACGAGCCCGGCGGCGCGACCTGCGCTGATCTGGCCTGCCAGACGTCGGGGCGATATTCCGGCGCGGAACAAGGTCTCGCAGACATAGATGTTGCCAAGCCCGGCGACCAGCTGCTGGTCCAGCAAAGCCGACTTGATCGGGGTCTTGCGTCCTCGCAGCGCAGCCAAAAGGTAGGTCTCGTCAAAACCGTTGCCCAAGGGCTCCGGCCCCAGACGCGCAAGCAAGGGATGCGCTTCGGCATTGACAGTCGGCATCAGATCCATCGCGCCAAAGCGCCGCGCGTCGTTGAAGGTCACGCGGGCGCCGCCCTCCATGTGCAAGACGACATGGTCATGCTTTTGCAGCGCGGGGTGATCCTGGTGGAACTGGCCGAGAATGCCGCCCGATACCAGCATGCGCCCCGACATCCCCAGATGGACCAGAAGACTCTCGCCCGAGGACAGATCGGCAAGGATGTATTTTGACCGGCGACGCAGCGCCAGCACCCGTTGCCCCGTCAGCCTTGCCGACATGTCGGGCGGCAAAGGCCATCGCAGGTCGGGCCGGTTGACATCCGCCTGCACGATCACGCGCCCTTCCATCACGGGCAACAACCCGCGGCGGACGGTTTCAACCTCGGGCAGTTCGGGCATGTGCGGCCTAGAGTTTGCGGATGGCGTCGTTCGCAACTGCCATGAAATCCGCGTGACCCACAATGTACTTGTGGACCTTCACCCGACGGTCGTCGGAAAAGTGCAGTGTCATCAGCCACGGGTCCTTGTCCGTGATCGCAACCAGATCCCGCCACCGATGCGTGCTGCGCCCGAACCACCAGCGCGGCAGCGAGACCTCCACCTTGTCATAGGCAATCTCGTACAGTTCGATCTGGAGCGCGTTCACCAGGATCAGCGCGATGATAAGGGTTTCCAGGCCGACAGGTTGCGCGCCCATCATCCCGTGCAGATAAACCGACACCAGAAACCCGCCCCAGCATACCGCGCGCAATCCGATTGTCGCGCGCCGACGCGCCACGTCCAGCGTCGTTGTGGACCTTGCATTCATTCCGACCAGGGCAAGGACGCGCGGGAAGAAAGTCTGTGGCGCGTCGTCGACCAGACGCGGCGCGAGGGTGGAACGCATCCGCATTTTCAGAACGATGGCGATGATGACCTTGAGGAAATAAAACGCCAAGGCCAGGAGGATGGCGTACCAGATCCCCAAGTAGGCCCGGTCGATCTGTTCGCCGACAGTCGCGTTCATCGTGTCTTGCCCTTTTGCTGCGGCAGTTTGCGGTTTCCCTAAATCGTCTGGCAGCGCTATATCCCGCTCACGGCGATATTCGGGCAGAGGCAAGGCAAATGACCGGCGGCGATCAAAAGTTTACGCATTTCGGGTTCCGCGACGTGGCCGAGGATGACAAGGCCGGGCTGGTGCACGGCGTGTTTTCCCGCGTCGCCTCGAAATACGACGTGATGAACGACCTGATGTCAGGCGGGGTGCACCGTCTATGGAAGGACGCCATGATGGATTGGCTGGCACCGCGGCCGGGCCAGCGTCTGCTGGACGTGGCGGGCGGCACCGGCGATGTCGCTTTCCGGTTTCTTGGCCGCGCCGAAGGAACGACCGCCACTGTTCTGGACTTGACGGAATCCATGCTGGTCGAGGGCCGCAAGCGCGCTGATGCCGAAAGGCTGGCAGACCGGCTGGACTGGGTTGTCGGTGACGCGATGGCTCTGCCGTTTCCGGACAACAGTTTTGACGTCTACACGATCTCGTTCGGCATCCGGAACGTGACCCGCATCGGTGACGCGCTGGCCGAGGCTTTTCGGGTCCTTCGCCCCGGCGGCCGCCTGATGGTTCTGGAGTTCAGCCAGATCCCGAATGAGCTGATGCAAAAGGTGTATGACCTTTATTCGTTCAACGTCATCCCGGTGATGGGCCAGATCGTGGCCGGCGACCGCGACAGCTATCAGTACCTTGTCGAATCGATCCGCAAGTTCCCGAACCAAGAGGCTTTCGCGGCACTGATCCGCAAGGCAGGCTTTGATCAGGTCCGCTACCGCAACATGACAATGGGTGTTGCGGCCTTGCATTCGGGGTGGAAGCTTTAGGTGCGGGGACCTCACAACATCTGGCGGCTGATCCGTACCGGCGCCACTCTGGAGCGCACGGGCGCGATGGACGTGGTGCTGGAGGCGTTTCACGCCCCGCCCCGCTTAAGATTTGTCGCGCGTGCGCTGGGCTGGCCGTTCAAGTGGCTGGGTTTGCGCGGTGATCCGGCCTTGCCGCCGGCGACGCGCGCGCTGACTGCACTTGGGCCCGCCTACATCAAGTTCGGGCAGATCCTGTCGACCCGCCCCGATATCGTCGGCGAGGAACTGGCGCTGCAGCTGAAATACTTGCAGGACAAACTGCAGCCCTTTCCGATCGGCATCGCGAAAAAGATGATCGAGGCGGAACTGCAGCAGCCCGTCGCACAGATGTACAGCGAGTTTTCCGAACCCGTTGCCGCTGCCTCAATCGCGCAAGTCCACCGCGCTCGGCTGGCGGACACCGGCGAAGAGGTCGCCGTCAAGGTGCTGCGCCCGGGCATCGAGCGCGCCTTTCGCAAGGATATCGACGCCTTCTATCTGATGGCGCGCACGATCGAGTTGCTGGCACCTTCAACCCGCCGCCTGCGCCCGATGGATGTCATCACGCATTTCGAAAGCGTCGTGATGGGGGAATTGGACCTGCGGCTGGAAAGCTCAGCCGCGGCCGAATTCGCCTCGAACACCGCCAAAGACCCCGGCTTCATGGTCCCCAAACCACATTGGTTTCTGTCGGGCCGTCAAGTGATGACGATGGACTGGGCCGAAGGGGTCAATCTTGCCGACAATGCGGCTCTGGATGCGGCCGGGCATGACAGACGTGTGCTGGCCGACCGGGTGTTGACGCTTTTCCTGAACCACGCGCTGCGTGACGGCTATTTCCATGCCGACATGCATCAGGGCAACCTCAAGGTCGCGGCGAACGGCGACATCATTGCCTATGATTTCGGGATCATGGGGCGGATCGACGAATACACCCGCCGGGTTTATGCCGAGATCATCTTCGGCTTTATCCGCAAGAACTATCGCCGTGTCGCCGAGGTACATTTCGAGGCCGGTTACGTCCCGGCCGACCGCGATATCGACGAGTTTGCGCGCGCCCTTCGGGCCGTCGGAGAGCCGATTTTCGGGATGGACGCCAGCCGCATATCGATGGCACGGCTGCTGACCTATCTGTTCGAGGTGACCGAGCGGTTCGGTATGGAAACGCGCACCGAACTGATCCTGCTGCAACGGACGATGGTCGTGGTCGAGGGCGTCGCGCGGTCACTGGACCCCAACATCAACATCTGGGACGTCGCCCGCCCGATCGTCGAAGGCTACATTGCCAAGAATGTCGGACCCCGTGCGCTGTTGCGGGACCTGGCCAAGACGGTCAATGTGTTGGCCAGGTTCGGGCCGAAACTGCCCGCCCTCGTCGAAGGCCATCTGGTCCGCATGGGCAACCCGCCCCCCACGATCAAACCGCAGAGGCATGTTGCCTGGCCATTGCTGTGGCTTGTGGTCGGACTGTGCCTTGGCGCGGCAGCCACATGGGCGTGGCTCACCCACACATAGATACCGACCGGACACCTTCGCGCGGCGATCAGATCTGCCGCAAGGCCGTAATCTGCGTGGCCAGAACCTCGACCCCGCCGTCCAGGACCAACGTCGTGCCCTGCGGTCCATTTCGCGCTTCGAGGATGCGCTGGTAGGATTCGACCGAACTTTCCCCCAATAGGCGGTCACCGGAGTAATTTTCCAGCGAAAGCGAATAGGAGCCTTCGGGAAGGGGGTTGCCGGTTGCGTCCGCGCCGAACCATTCATAAGGCGCGTTTCCGGGCGGCATATCCTCGCGGGCGACGACGCCCCCCGACGCGTCACGCACGACCAAGACAACCCGGTCGGCCAGTTCGGCCGGGTTGGGCGACAACGTCACGGCAGCCCCGGAATACCACACCGGCGCATCTGCGCGGGCCTCCTGTCCGACCCAGATGGCAAGCTGCGACATCCCGAACAGCGAGAACTGTGCGCCAAGATCGCCCAGAAGGTCATTCGTGCGGGTCTGTTGTTCCACACTGGAAAACGCTGCCAGCTGTGACGACGTTTCCGCCGTGTCCATCGGGTTTAGCGGATCCTGATTTTGCAGCTGGGTGGTCAGCATCTTGAGGAATGTCGTGTAGTCGGTGTTCAACTCGGTCTTTTTTTCCAGCGGTACTGCTGCTGCGCTGGCGAATGAAGTGATGGCGGGTATGGTCATTGCATTTTCCTTTTAGATGCGAAGATCGAGGCCTTGCGCCGATACATTTCTGGATTGAAAGGCGTCCGCAGGGATTGAAATCTGGCTCTCTGCCCGCAGCACCGGGCCATTTTGGCCTGCGTGACGTGCCTCGCCCTGCGGCTGGCCCCATGCCCCAAAGGACAGGGACGCACCGGAATATCCTGCCTGTCGAAGTTCTGCCGCCAGCTGATCCGCGTGGCGGCGCAGAAGGTCCAGCGTCTCGGGCCGTTCGGCGGTCAGAAAGACGCGCATTTCGTCACCATCGGCGCGAAACTCCATCTGGACCCGGCCAAGTTCTTCGGGCGACAGCGTTAGCTCGACCCGGTCCGTGCCTGCGCTGGCGGCAGGAATCGCCGCGATGACCGCCGCGGTGACGGGATTGGCGACCGACGTTGCCCCGGCGCCAGGACCGACCGTGCTGGAACCTACCGCCGCGTGTGAGGGAAAGTCAGCCTCATCCAAGGTAAAACCGTCCAGTCCTTCGGAAGGGTCTTGTGCATTCTCTTGCCCCTGTTCTGGCTGTGCGACCGCATTCGCCGTCAACTGAACGGAGACTGCGCGCAAGGCCTTGGCGGGTAGGGCGGGTGTGATCCCCTCGTCTTCGGGATCACTGTTCGGCACCAAACCGCTGCCGATCAGATGTGACATGGGCATGACCATCGCGGCCGCGGGCATCGCCGCTGCGGTGACAGTGACGCTGACGTGCAATCCGTCGCCCTTGGGAGTCGCGGCGGCAAGCGGCGCTGAATCCGGCCCCATGTCCTGGGGTTGCGACGGAATGGCGATGGGTTCTGGGTCGGATTGCTGCATATCCTGAAACATCGCTTGCGCCAGCTGTGGGCGGGCGATGAGCGGGCTTGCGACATCCCGCCCAGTATCCGCCGTATCAGAGCCGTTGCCGACCACGGCGGCGTCCGTCCCGTCACGCGCCCCCGCTCCAGGCTGGCTGTCGCCGGGTGTTACCGCGCCTGGTCTGGGTATGGGCGCCGTCGACATGCCCTGCTGGGCCCAACTTTCTTCGCCCTCATCGTCGGCTGCGGCATCGCCCGGCTTTGCTTCGCCAAACATTGTCGCAAAGGCGTCCCCGTCCGCGCCGGATTTTTCGCGCTGACGTGCTGAGGCGGGCGACACCTGCGCGCGCAGGTCAAGAATATTGATCATGTGTGTTGTGACTTCTGCCAGGGAACGTCCCTCGCTTTTCGTCGCAACTGGTTACCGCCTGTTTACCGGCAAGGCGGATATTCGGGAAAATCCGAATGACCAGGACCCCATCAGATGGACATCTTGCCTGCCTCACCCATCGGCGCACCAACCGCGTCAAAGCAAGCTGCGACCGAGACCGTGCTGCGCGAGAAATCCGTCGAGCTGGAAGCAGCGTTTCTGGCAGAAATGCTGCAATTTTCGGGCCTTGGCGCAAAGGGCGACGGCTTTGACGGCGGTATCGGCGAAGAACAGTTCGCATCCTTTCTGCGCCAGGAACAGGCGACACTGATGGCCGCACGTGGCGGAATCGGGCTGGCCGAATCGTTGTTCGAGGCCTTGGTGGATCGCGGCACCGACACCGATGGCAACCAATGACGACCGGCTTTGAACTGGAAGATCTGCTCGACGAGATGACGATGGCGCTGCAGCGCGGGGCACTTGATGCCCTGGGTCCGCTGTCCGAAGCGATCACTGCGGAACTGTCACGGCTGCCGGCGCTTGACGGCCCCCGCGCCGAAGGACTGCGTCGCCGCGCCCGGCGCAATGACGTCTGCCTGCAGGCCGCGGCGCGGGGTGTACGCGCCGCAATCATGCGCATTGCCGGCATCGGCGGGCAGTCACCGCAACTGTCCACCTACGGAGCCGACGGCCGCAAGGTCTTGGTCGGCGCGCCCCCGGCACATCATTCCCACCGCCTCTAGATACCGCTCAAATGCTGCGCAAATGCCGCTTGGCGTTTAGCAAAGCCTTAGAACTTCGACGTCAGTCTCGGCCTCGCATCCCAAGCCAGGGATGGCACCTTGTCGGCGCGTCCGTCAGGTACTGGATAGAAC
>JANPKV010000223.1:0-21167 GCA_031426185.1 Rhodobacterales bacterium
GTCAAAGACCGTGACGTCCAGAAGCTGCGCCACCAGAAACGCAAGCCCCGAACCGATGGCGATGCGCAAGGTCACAAGGGGGCCGAACTCTCCCATGATCTGGGTGCCGATGGCCGAACAGACCAGCCCCGTCACAAAGCCTGCAATCACCACGCGCCGTGCAGCGGCTGGACCATAAAGGCGGTTGGTGATGTCGGTGACCAGAAACGCGAAGGGATAGGTCAGCGCCCCCCAGGTGAGCCAGGCGCCCAAGGGATGTTGCACGAGGATGTTGGAGGCGACGACGATGATCGCCATGGCAAGAATGCCAAGGAAAAGGGCGCGCATGCAGATATCCGTTTTATCAAGGTGTTCGGAAACTTGGCCCTGCATCAGGCAAGGCAGCGTCGCCCTAAGGCCGGCGCGGACCCGTGTCAACCAGACTTTGCGACGCCTGCCGCGTTCGGGCCTAGGTCGTATTCGACGATTTCGGTGGCCAGAAACCATTCGTAATTGTCATCTGAAATCATCGTGGCAATCAGATGCCCGGCCCGATTGCGCCAGACCGACACGCCCTCAAGATTGCCGTGCCGCCCGGTTTCGGTATCAAATAAAAGCCGTTCGTCGACAAGCGCCGCATCACCGAAGCCAAAGCTGCGCAGGCGGGTGCGAAAACCCGCCAGCCCCAGAAACTCGCGCTCCAGCACGTAAAGCCGCCCGTCAGGACCGATATCTGCGGCCACCGGCAGCAGCGTGCCGTCGCGCGGCAGAACAAAGGGCTGGTCCCAGTTTCCGTTGTGGAACCGAAAGATCGGAAAAGGCCGTTCCAGCCGGCCTGAGCGTTCCGGGATGGTGTAAAGCGTCCCGTTGTCGGCGGCGGCCAGCGCCTCCAGCGACGAATTCTTCTGCATGCCGCGAAATTCGCCCGGAACCGGCAGAACCGTCGCAGACCCGCCCACCCGCGCATAGCGCAGCACGCGCGCCGGCCCCTCGAGCGACACGAAAACGGTGCCGTCGGGCAGAACCGCCAGCCCTTCGGTGTCGTTTTCGGAATCCCCCAGCCGTTTGCCTCTGGCCCCGAGCAACCACGCCGCGGGGGCGGTCGCCGCAACAGCCGTGATCTTGCCTGATCCGTCGCGGGTGATCAGCCCCTGAATGACAAGACCGCCATCCGACAGGGCGACAAAACCTGCCCCGTCGGCCGTCACTTCGATCGCCGAAAACCCGCCGAAATGCGGGTCGCCGGGTTCGGACCAGATCAGGTCGCTATGGGGGGAAAGACTGGGCGCGGGACCCTCGGCCGCCAGAGGCAAGGTCGCGAGCGCCATCCCCGCCAGCAGGACTAGGGCGAGGAAAGCACGGTTTTGCATTGCTTGGGTAGGTCCGCCATGGTGAATTCGCGCGGCGTCTTTTCGCGCTTTGAAGGTTTGACCGGCTTTTTCACCGGCTTTGGCGGATCAAGGTAATCGGTCACCCACCACATCAACGTGTCATCGCAGCCATCACCACCCTTTGACAGCGCGTCAACCGTGGGGGTTTGCGTCTTGCATAGGCGCGCACCCTTTGGGCATTTCAGCCGGACGTGAAAATGCGTGTCATGGCCGGCGACAGGACGGATCTTCTGCAGCCAGTCCCGGTCAGAGGCGTTGGCGGTCTTGCACATCTCGATCTTGACCGCGGCGGCGACGAAGATGCGGTCGACGCGCGGGTCCGACGCGGCAGCCCGCAAAAGCGCGCGGTGGCGTTTCGTCCAGTTTTCCGTGACCGACCGCTGATCGGCCGAACGGACGGGGATGGAGCTGATCTTTTCCCGTTCCGCGCGGGTCAGGTCCAGCCGTTTCGGTGGCAGCATCCACACGTCGGCATCCAGCCCGATCTGGTGGCTGGCATGACCCGACGTCATCGGTCCGCCGCGTGGCTGGCTGATGTCGCCGATGTAAAGCCCCGCCCAGCCGATCTGCTGCGCGGCCTGACTAAGCCCGACGAGATAGTCGATCATCACCGGCTGCCCGAAATTGCGCCCCCGCGACAGCCGCATCGCCTGCCAGCTTGGCCCTGTTTCCGGCAGCTCGACCAGCCCCGCAGCACATCCCTTGGCATAGCTTCCGATCGGCATCGGGTCCTGCCGGCTGGGCACGTCATGGGACCCGAACAGCTTGTTGGCCAGTTGCTGGGCATGCGCCGGCAGCGGCAGGGCCATCAGGGCTGCAAGGATTAGCGGTCGCATCATGCCTGCTCTCCTCGTGGTTTGACCCAAATTAGCAGAACAAGGCCGACAAGAAAAAGCACGATCAGGGGGGAAATGCCGATCCTCTGCGAGCCGCTTGCCGTGGTCACCAGCGCGATCAGCGCGGGCGACATGAAGCTCGCGACCTTGCCGGACAACGCGAAGAGGCCAAAGGCCTGCGTTGCCCCGTTCGGCGTCGTGTGGCGCACCATCATCGTGCGGCTGGCGGCCTGAAGCGCGCCCCCGGCGGCCCCGATCAGGGCGCCGCAGGCAAAGAAGATCTGGTCCGGCATGCCGGATGCCGGGTCCATCGCGAAACCCCAAAGGCTGTCGCGGTCCATGCCGACGATGATGGTGCAGACAAAGATCAGGACAAGGATGCAGAACACGATCACCGGCTTGGGTCCGAACTTGCGGTCCGCACGCCCACCGGCATAAGCCGCCAGCATTGCAGCCACGGCACCCACGATGCCAAAGACGCCGATCTGGATGATCGACCAGCCCAGCACACCCGAGGCATAGACCCCGCCGAACCCGTAAAGCGCATTCAGCGCGTCGCGATAAAACAGCGACGAGGCAAGATAGGCCGACAGACTGGCGCGATAGCGCAGCGAGGCGACAAGCTCTTTCAGCGCGGTGATCGCCCGCCCGACATGCAAGGGCTGTCGCGCGGTGTGGGGTTCGCGCACCCACAGAAAGAACGGGATCATGAACACAAGAAACCAGATGGCGGTGAAGGGACCCACAGCCCGCGTTCCCTCGCGCGCCTCGGGATCAAGGCCGAAAAGCGGATCCTGCCCCAGCATCGTCAGGCCGGTATCGGCGTTTTCGGCCAGAAACAGCAGCATGATGATCAGCGCCAGCAGCCCCCCCAGATACCCGAAGGCAAAGCCCGACCCCGAGATGGCGCCCAGATCGTCATGGTCACCAAGCGTTGGCATCAGCGCGTTGGTGAAGATCGTCGCAAATTCCATCCCGATGAAGCCAAGCCCGAAGAACGCGACCGCCCAGAACAGAATGTCGCCCTCGCCGCCCGGGGCGACCCACCACAGCCCCCAGGCCCCCACGACGTAGAACGCCGAGAAGATCCAGACCCAGACCAGCCGTCGCCCGGTGCCGTCGGCGATGGCCCCGAGGATCGGCGCAAGGATCGCGACGGCAAAGGACGCGATGGCAAGACCCCAGCCCCAATAGGCCTGCGCTGCAGCTTTCGCCGCCTCCTCGTCCAGCCCGGTGCCCATGTAGTAGCCGCGCGCGATCTCGGCAAAGTAGGGGCCGAAGATGAAGGTCAGCAGCAACGTGTTGTAGGGTTGGCTGGCCCAGTCGAAAAAGTACCAGCCCCAGATGCGTTTTCTCGCGCCGTCCATATGCCTGCCTGCCCCGTTCCGGTTTTGCGCGATCAAGCCCGAAAGCGGGGCGCGGCGCAAGTCACGGGTTCAACCTTCGGGGGGCCAGGGGCGGGTGGCATCGGCGGCGATCCAGGCCGCGACCCAGTCGGGCAGCGGCGGGCTGACCGGGTCCTGCCCCAGGGCCCGCAGTACCATTTCGGGCGGAACGATCCCGGCCCTGGAAGTAAAGGCCGAACGCAGCAGCATCTGGGCGGTGCATTCCTCGCCGCGCCAGAACGACTGCTCCACATAGGAAAAGCGCGCATCCCAGCCGATTACCCGGGCGCGCTGGGTCAGCGTGGTGAATACCGTCACCCGGCGGCGATAGCGCGTTGAATTGCCCGCCACCGTGATCCCCCAGCCATTCGCCCGCGCGACCTTGTCAAAGCCCATGCGGATCGACATCGGAATGCGTCCAAGATCGAACAGCGTCAGCGTGCGGCCGTTGTTCAGCTCCATCCACGGGTCCAGGTCCCAAGGATAGACGCGGTGCTGGCTGACATGCGGTTGCAGCACGGTCAGCGGCGCCATACGGCGGGCACGGGCGACGGCAAGGGCAAATCTGACATAGGGGTACATGAAACGACGGTCCAAAAAAGGGCGTAGGCGCGATCCCTCGCCTTGCGCGACCGCAACGTCAAGCCGGACGCCCCGTCAGACTGGCACCTTTCCCCCTCACCGCGCCCCATTGCCCTTTCGCAGGGCAAAGGCTATCCCCCGTTGCACCCTGAAATGACCGGAGACCGGCATGGCGAGCCCGCTGCAACTGTTGTTCAACTTCATGTGGTTCCTGATCATCGCGCAGGTGATCATGAGCTGGCTGATCAACTTTTCGGTGCTGAACCTGCGCCAGCCGCTGGTGGCTCAGCTTTGGGACGGTATCAACCGTCTGCTGGAGCCGATCTACAGCCGGATCCGGCGTTTCATGCCCAACACCGGCGCGCTGGACCTGGCGCCGATTGTCGCAATCTTCGTGCTTTACACGCTGGAATATCTGCTGCGCACCTATACCGGCCTCATGTGAAGCAGATCATGGCGGGCGCGGGACCGGGGTGGACGGATGTCTGACCTGTTGAGGCTTTTACACAGCGTTTTTGGCTTCGACTCGTTCCGCCCCGGCCAGGCCGAAATCGTGGACGCCGTCGCCGCGGGTCGCAACACGCTGGCCATCATGCCGACGGGTGGCGGAAAATCGCTGTGTTTTCAACTGCCTGCGCTGGCCAGCCCGGGCGTGACCGTCGTCATCTCGCCGCTCATCGCATTGATGCGCGACCAGGTGCGCGCCCTCCGCGAGGCGGGGGTGGAGGCGGGGGCCCTGACCTCCGGCAATACCGAGGACGAGACCGAAGGCGTCTTTGCCGCCCTTGACGCAGGTCGGTTGAAGCTGTTGTACATGGCGCCCGAGCGGCTCGCCTCGCCCGCCACGCTGGGGCTGCTCCGGCGCATCAACTGCACCATGATCGCGGTGGACGAGGCGCATTGCGTCAGCCAATGGGGCCATGATTTCCGCCCCGATTACCTGCGCATCGGCGATCTGCGTCGCGCCCTGGGCGTGCCGCTGGCCGCCTTTACCGCGACGGCGGACGCCGAGACCCGCGACGAGATCGTCACGCGCCTGTTCGATGGCGTGCCGCCGGCGATCTTCCTGCGCGGCTTTGACCGCCCGAACATCCACCTCGCCTTTGACGTCAAGTCAGGCCCGCGCGAGCAGATCCTCGGCTTTGCCGCCAAGCGGCGCGGCCAGTCGGGCATCGTCTATTGCGGCACGCGCGCCAAGACCGAAACCCTGGCCAAGGCGCTGACCGATGCGGGCCACGGCTCCTGCGCCTATCACGCGGGCCTTGACGCCGAAGACCGCCGTGTCGTCGAGACACGCTTTCAGCGCGAGGAAGGGTTGATCGTCGTCGCCACCGTCGCCTTTGGCATGGGGATCGACAAGCCTGACATCCGCTGGGTTGCCCATGCCGATCTGCCGAAATCCATCGAAGGCTATTATCAGGAGATCGGCCGCGCGGGCCGCGACGGGCTGCCGGCCGAGACGATGACGCTGTACGGTCCCGACGACATCCGCCTGCGACGCACCCAGATCGACGAAGGCGGCGCCCCTCAGGACCGGAAAATGGCGGACCACGCGCGGCTGAATGCGCTTTTGGGTCTGGCTGAGGCCGTAGCCTGCCGTCGGCAGGTCCTGCTGGGCTATTTCGGCGAAACGGCGGAGCCATGTGGCAACTGCGACCTCTGTGACCGCCCCGCGAAACTGTTCGATGCGACCGAGCCGGTGCGGATGGCGCTGTCGGCCATGCTGCGCACCGGCGAATGGTTCGGTGCGGGGCATCTGATCGACATCCTGACCGGCTCCGCGACGGCCAAGGTGCGCGACAAAGGACATGACCGGTTGCCGACATTCGCCGTGGGCAAGGGTCTCTCCAAGGAAAGCTGGGGCGCGGTCTTTCGCCAGATGATGGGGCGCGATCTCGTGCGCCCGGACCCCGAGCGGATGGGCGCCCTGCGGCTGACCGATGCCGCCGTGCCGATCCTGAAGGGCGAGGCGCAGATCACCTTGCGTCAGGACACGGTCGACGGTGCGGTGCGCGAACCTGCCGTGCGCGCCGTGGTGTCGGACGCCGATGCGCCGCTTTTGGCCGCGCTGAAGGCCCAGCGCCGGACATTGGCCGATGCGGGAAATGTGCCGGCCTATGTGATTTTTACCGACAAGACCCTGATCGAGATGGCCGAGACGCGCCCCAAATCACTGGATGCAATGGCGCGGATTTCCGGGGTGGGCGCGAAAAAGCTGGAAAGCTATGGCCGCGTGTTTCTGGCCGTCATCAACGGAGCCGCCCCCGACCCGGTGCATCCGGCGCGGCGCAAACTGGCGGGACGGGACGCGGGCGCGCTGTTTGACGCGTTGCGCGACGCCGAACGCGTGCTGGCGCGGGGGCCGCAAGGCATCGGCAAGCCGATGAGCCTGAGCCAGGGCACCTTGCGCAAGATCGCCGAAGCGCGCCCCTCGACGCTGTCGGATCTCGACCGCGTGGCGGAGTTGGGAACGGCGCGGCTGGAGCGGTTTGGCGAGGCCTTTCTAGAGGTCATCCGCGCGGCTGACTGACGCTGCGGCCTGCGGCCTGCGGCGAGGTGGCCGGGGCCAGCGACGGGCCGGATCTGCAATGATCAAATGCCACGCCTTTTCCGGCCATCTGTGCCTCTGCCTCTGCCTCAGGCCGCGTTCTCCTGCACCCCCTGGACCGGATGCGCGCCGGCGGGGCAGAACTCGGTCAGCGTCTCGATGATGGCGGCCTTGCGCAGCGGTTTGGTCATGTAGCGGTCGATCCCCGCCGCAAGGATGCCTTCGCTGTCGCCCTCCATGGCATGCGCAGTCAGTGCCACGATGGGGATATGGCTGCGTCCACCCTCGGCTGCGCGGATGGCGCGGGCAGCCTCGCGCCCGTCCATTTCGGGCATCGAGATGTCCATGAAGATCATGTCAGGCGCAAAACTGGTCCACAGCTCAACCGCCTCGCGCCCGTTATTGGCAAAGACCAGCTCGATCCCGAGGTCCTTGACCATCTTTTGAAACACAAGCTGGTTGGTGCGGTTGTCCTCGGCCGCCAGCACCCGCATCAGCCGGGAGGGGGTCTTCGCAGGGGCGGAGGGCGGCGGCGCGACCTCTTCGGCCGGGGCCGTCAGGGCCTGCAGCTTGCGGTAAAGGTCCGCCCGCAGGATCGGTTTTTGCAAGATCGCCGCCAGTTCGGACATCGCTGCGGTTTCGCGCGCCTCGCCGGGGTTCGATGACAACAGCACAATCGGCATGACGTGCCCTGCCGCGCGCAGGGCAAGGGTCAGCTGCAGCCCGTCCATGTCGGGCATCTGGTGATCGGTCAGGATCAGGTCATGGCCGGGATCGCCGGCAAGCGTCGCCAGCGCCTCGGCGCCCGACCGGCACAGCGTCACCTCGATCCCGCAGGGGACCAGCTGGCGTTCCAGGATGGTCCGGTTGATGAACTGGTCATCCACCACCATCACACGACGCAGGGTGATCGGCAGCCGTGGGGCGGTCGCCTCTTCGGCCACCGGCAACGTCAGCTTGAAGCCAAAGCTGGAGCCGACGCCAAGTTCCGAATCTACCCAGACCTCGCCTTGCATGCGCTCGATCAGGCTGCGGGTGATGGCAAGTCCAAGGCCGGTGCCTTCGAACTTGCGGTTCGACTGATCCTCCACCTGGTTGAATTCACCGAACACATGCTCAAGATTGGTCGCGGCGATGCCGATACCGGTATCCTCGACCGTCACATGCAGTTGCTGGATGCCTTCGTCGGTCTCCAGTCCCACCACTCGGACCAGGACATGCCCCTTGTCGGTGAATTTGACGGCATTTCCCACAAGGTTGGTCAGCACTTGCCGCAGGCGCCCCGGATCGCCGACGAACCGCGTCGGCAGGAACATGTCGAAATCGATCAGCAGGTCGATGCCTTTTTCCCGCGCGCGGGGTTGCAGCAGCATCGCGACCTCGTGGATCGTGCGTTCCAGATCAAAGGGTTCGGGGTAAAGGGTCAGCCGTTCAGCCTCGATCTTGGAATAGTCGAGGATGTCGTTGATGATGACCAAAAGCGCCTCGCCCGAGGAGCGGATGGTTTCGGCAAACAGGCGCTGTTCATCCGTCAGCGCAGAATCGCACAAGAGTTCCGCCATGCCGACGACCCCGTTCATGGGGGTGCGTATCTCGTGGCTCATATTGGCGAGGAATGCGGATTTGGCCCGGTTCGCGGCCTCGGCCTCGGCGCGGGCGGTGTGAAGCGCGGCTTCCTGCATGCGCCGGTCGGTGATGTCGAACCGCAAGCCGACCCGCCCGCCGTCGGGTGTCGCGTGGTCGCGTTCCAGGATCCAGCGCCCATCGCTGAGCTCGCATTCGCGCGGCTCGTCGGCGGCGCGCAGTTGGGTCAGCCGCTCGGACAGCCATTCCTCTTCGCGCCCTGCCGCCTCGGGGACGTGACCGGCGCGCAGGCCATTGCGCAGCAGATCCTCGAACGGCGTGCCCGGCACCATGAACGGGGCAGAATCGGGGAACATGTCGCGGTATCGTTGATTGCAGGCCAAAAGCCGTTCCTCCCTGTCGAACAACACAAAACCATCCGGGATCGCCTCAATCGCGGCCCAGATGCGCATCTCTTCGGTGATATCGGCCAGAATGCAGACCAGATCCCCGTCGCGCGCCCGCCGGAGCGACAGCCGTGACCAGGTACCGCGCGCAAACTGCAGCACCTCGGTCGGGATATGCTCGCCATCAAGACGCGCCGTCATCCGGTCAAGCCAGGCCCCCAGGGGTTCATCGCCCACCGCAATCCGCCCCGTCGTCACGGCCTGCGTCAGCATATCGGAATAGGGCGTCCCCGGCGGCAGATCACCGTCCGAGAAAAGATCGAGCCAGGCCCGATTGGCCCCCACCAGGCGCAGGTTCCCGTCAAAGACCGCAAATCCGTCGCGGACCGTCTCAATCGAATCCCACAGCCGGCGTTCGGCCATCACCGCGGCGGTATGTGCGCGGTCAAGATCGCCCATGAAGCGGGAATTCTGCCCCTTCAGTTCTGCCGCCTCATAGCGCGCGAACGCCACGACCTGGCGCTGTTCCACGATCTGGTCGGACAGCGACCGCGCGTGCAGCGACAACTTTTCGTTCGCCGCGAAAAGTTCGCGCTGCTTTTGTTCCAGCAGGCGTTCTGCGGCCAGTCGCCCGCGCCGTTCCTTTGCCAGCCGCTCCGCAATATCCATCGACGTTCCGTCCGGTCGTTACCCGCCGATCACGAGATATGCCCGTGACGGCTGTTCGTTGGGAACCTGACAAAGCAAGATGAATGCGCGCTTAACGGCCGCGTGATCGGTGCAGGCAATCGCGACCTTGCCAGCGGCGGGGCGGACATGAGACAATCCGGTCTGTCTTCCAGGGAGGTTGCGAAGCGTGCATTCTGGGCTCCGGCGCTGAGTGTGTTTGCGGGTCTGGCACCGTCGCTCGTCTTGGCGCAGGACCTCATCCCGGAACGCCGCGTGATCCTCAGCCAGGACGCCGATCTGCCCGGCGGCGACATCACCTCGATCTTCGACACCACGCTGGAGGCCTGCGAGCGTGCCTGCCTGACCAACCGCTCCTGCGTCGCGTTCACCTTCAACACCCGCAACGGATCGTGCTTTCCGAAATCCTCGGCCTCGGACGAGGTATTCTTTCAGGGGGCCTATTCGGGACGTGTCGCCCGTGCAGGCGACGCTGTGGTGGCCGCCGCTGCGGACCGGCGGGCAGAGCTGACATTTCTGCAGGATTGGGACCTGCAGGCAGCCTATAATCAGGCGACCCTGCTGGGAGATACCCATGTCACCGGCACCGCGACCGCCGCCGAGCATCTGGCCTTGGCGGGCGACGCCGAAGCCGCGGGCGATCTGGACCTTGCGGCGCAATTCACGGGGGCCGCGCTGAACATCACCGACGATGCCGGAGACTGGGCCGAATATGCGCGCCGCTATCTGCAGGCGGGCATCGACAACCGCAACAACAACCAGTCCTACCAGTTTGACCGGGCGCTGAACGGCGCGATCAATGCCTATCTGCGGGCCGAAAATCCCGCCCTGCGCCATTCGATCCTTGTCACCCTTGGCGACATGCTGGAGCGCATTGGACGTGGCCGCGAGACGGTGCAGGCTCTGCGGCTGGCGCAATCCCTGCAAGCGCGAGATGATACCGCAATCCTGCTAGACGCCGCGATCGGCAAGTACGGGTTCCGGATCGTCGAAAACACCGTGGAAAGCGATCTGGCGCGCCCGCGCATCTGCGCATCTTTTTCAGAACCGCTTGTCGCCTCGGGCGTCGATTACGCCAATTTTGTCCAGCTGACCGAGCCGGGTCTGACCGTGGCGCTGAACGGCACGCAGCAGTTGTGTGTCGAGGGCGTCGCGCACGGATCGCGCTATGCCGTGACCTTTCGCGAGGGACTGCCTGCTGCCGACGGCCAGACCATCGCAAAGTCGGTGGCGATCACCCAATATGTGCGCGACCGCAATCCGGGTGTCCGGTTTCCCGGACGCGGCTACATCCTGCCAAAGTCCGCTGACGCCGGGATTCCTGTCGAAACGGTCAATACCGAAAAGCTCGACCTCGCGCTTTACGCTGTCAGCGACCGCAACATCCTGCGCGCCATCCAGGATTACTACTTTGGCACGCCGATGCCGGAATATCAGGAGAGCTATTTCACCGATGCCATCGGCGACCAGATCTGGTCCGGCACGGCGACCGTGGGCCAGGAGGTCAACAGGGATGTGACCACCCGCCTGCCGCTGGGCGAGGCGATCGCGGGGCTGCCTGCAGGCATCTATGCGTTGAAGGCTTCGGTGCCGGGGGTCGATCCCTATGTGGTGCCTGCGGGCTGGCAGTGGTTCGTGATTTCCGACCTTGGGGTCACGACGATGTCGGGCGTGGACGGCCTGCATGTATTCGTGCGCAGCCTTGCGACTGCCGATGCGAAAAGCGCCGTGACGGTGGAGCTTCTGAGCCGGGCAAATGCGGTTCTGGGCACGGCCACCACGGATGACCAGGGCTATGCGCGGTTCGACGCCGGCCTTGCCCGGGGATTGGGCGGCGCGGCGCCAGCGATGGTTCTGGTGCGTGACGGGCAGGCCGATCTTGCCTTTCTGTCGCTGACCGATCCCGCCTTCGATTTGTCGGATCGCGGCGTCGAGGGACGCGAGGCGGCCCCTCCGGTGGATGTGTTTTTGACCACGGATCGCGGCGCCTACCGCGCCGGCGAGACGGTCTATGCCACCGCACTTGCGCGCGATTCCAAAGCGGCGGCCGTGCCGGGTCTGCCCTTGACCGCCGTGCTCATGCGTCCGGACGGTGTCGAATATTCGCGCCAGCTGGTTCAGGATACCGGCGCGGGTGGCCATGTCTTCCAGATGCCCATCGCAGGCTCCGCGCCGCGCGGCGTCTGGCGGATCGAGGTGCTGGCCGACCTTGAGGCCCCCGCGCTCACCTCAAGGACCTTTCTGGTCGAGGATTTCCTGCCCGAACGCATCGACTTTGATCTGGCCCTGCAAGGCGCGCCGCTGTCGCTGACCCCGGGCGACGAGAGGACCGAACTGGCAGTCACCGCGCGCTATCTGTTCGGCGCCCCCGGTGCCGACCTCGCCACCGAAGGCGAGGTGCTGTTGCGCGCCGCCGACGGGCTTGCGGCCTTTCCGGGCTATGTGTTCGGGCGCTGGGACGCCCCCTTCAGCGCCGTGATGGAGACGCTGGAGCAAGGCACCACCGATGCCGCCGGCACCGCACTGATCGCCGTCACGCTGCCGCAGGTCGAGGACCCCGCCCGCCCGCTTGAGGCGCGGCTGACCCTGCGCGTCGCCGAAGGGTCGGGCCGCCCGGTGGAACGCCAGTTGACGCAAGCACTGCCGCCAAGCGCGCCGATGATCGGGGTCAAACCCATGTTCGCCGATGTCGTGGCCGAAGGCGACGACGCGCGGTTCAGCCTGATCGGTGTCGGCGCGGATCAGACGCTGGTACCGATGGAGGTCAAATGGGAAATCGTCCGGATCGAGACGGATTACCAGTGGTATCAAAGTCTTGGCAACTGGAACTGGGAGCCCGTGACGCGCCGCTCCCGCGTGGCCGAAGGCACGGCGCGCCTGGGCGATGCCCCGGTTGAGATCGCATCCCCGGTCCAGTGGGGAGAGTATGAGCTGGTGGTCGCGCGCAGCGACGGTCAGGTGACCTCGACCTCGACCACCTTCTATGCGGGCTGGTATGCCCCTGCCGACACCACATCGACGCCTGACACCTTGGAGCTGAGCCTCGACAAGCCCGCCTACAAACCGGGCGACACGGCCACGTTGCGACTGGTTCCGCGCGCGGCGGGGACGGCACTGGTGACGGTGCTGTCGAACCGGCTGGTCACGATGCAGGCGGTGGAGGTCAAAGAGGGCGAGAACCTGATCACCCTGCCCGTCACCGACGAATGGGGGGCGGGGGTTTACGTGACGGCTTCGGTCCTGCGGCCGATGGATGTGGCGGCGGGCCGCAACCCGGCCAGGGCTCTTGGCCTGACCCATGCCTCCATTGACCCCGGCGACCGCGCGCTGGACGTGGTGATCGAAACCGCCACAGAGGCCGCACCCCGCGGCCCGATGGAGATTGCCGTCAAGGTCGACGGGCTGGCCGCGGGTGACACCGCCTTTGCCACCATCGCTGCGGTGGATGTGGGCATCCTCAACTTGACCGGGTTCGAGGCCCCCGACCCGAAAGGCCACTACTTTGGCCAACGCAAGCTTGGCGTCGGCATTCGCGACGTCTACGGCCGCCTGATCGACGGGCTGAACGGCGCAGAAGGCATGGTCCGTTCCGGCGGCGATGCGGGCGCGCAGGCGCGGTTGCAAGCGCCCCCTCCGACCGAGGAACTGGTGGCCTATTTCACCGGCCCGGTCGAGGTCGGTGCGGACGGCTATGCGCGGGCGTCGTTCGATCTGCCCTCGTTCAATGGCACGGTCAAGGTCATGGCCGTCGTCTGGACCGAGACGGGCGTAGGCCAGGCCAGCACCGACGTGCTGGTGCGCGATCCGGTGGTGGTGACGGCCTCGGTGCCGCGCTTCCTGTCGCCGGGGGATCAGTCACGGCTGCTGCTGGAAATCGTGCATGCCACCGGCCAGTCGGGGCGGATGGGGCTGGATGTGTCGGCCAATGGCCTGACACTGGGCGACGGGCCGTCGGGCTTCGATCTGGCCGACAAGGGCAAGGTCGTCTTTGCCATCCCGATCACCGCAGACGATGTCGGCATCCAGACCATCGACATCGCGCTGACCACGCCGGATGGCAAGCAGTTGAAAAAGACCCTTCTGATGCCGGTACAGGTCAACGATCCCGAAATCGCGCGCACCAGCCGGTTCGATCTGAAACAGGGCGAGGCGTTCACCTTTGACCAGGCCGTCTTTACCGGCCTGATCCCCGGTTCGGCCAAGGCGACGATGGCCGTGGGCCCCATCGCGCGGCTGAATGCGCCGGGGTTGCTGGCCGCCCTTGACCGCTATCCCTATGGCTGCACCGAACAGATCACTTCCCGCGCGTTGCCGCTTTTGTACCTCGACGAGGTGGCAAAGGTGATGGACCTGCCAGGCGCCGACAACATCGCCCAGCGGATCGACCAGGCGATGAAGGAAGTGCTGGTGAACCAGGGGTCCGAGGGCGGCTTTGGCCTGTGGGGACCCGGCAGCGGGGACTTCTGGCTTGACAGCTTCGTGACCGACTTCCTCAGCCGGGCCCGCGCGCAGGGCTACGATGTGCCCGACCTCGCGCTGCGAAATGCGCTGGCGAACCTGCGCAACCAGGTCAACTACACCGCCGATTTCGATCAGGGTGGCGAGGCGCTGGCCTACGCGCTGATGGTGCTGGCACGCGAGGGTGCGGCGGCGATCGGCGATCTGCGCTATTACGCCGACGTCAAGGCGGATGCCTTTGCGACCCCCATCGCCCAGGCGCAACTGGGGGCAGCGCTGGCGTCCTATGGCGACCAGACCCGCGCCGACATGATGTTCCGCAAGGCAGCCGACAAGCTGGCCGCGCTGACCGGCCCCGACAACGAACAGGTCTGGCGCGCGGATTACGGCACCGATTACCGCGACGCTGCCGCCGTCTTGACGCTGGCGCTGGAGGCGGGCTCCAGCGCCGTGGACCGCGACGCGCTGGTGAACCGTCTTGTCGCCAAGGCCGGCACCCTGTCCACGCAAGAGGCGACCTGGGGTCTGCTGGCCGCCAACGCCCTCATCGACGGCAAGGCGGACGGCATCACCATCGACGGCGCGCCCGCGACGGGGCCGCTGGTGCGGATGCTGGACAGCGTGAGCTCCCCGGTCGTCGTCGGCAATACGGGTGCCGACACCACGCTGACCGTCACCACCTACGGTGTTCCGTCCGAACCCGAACCCGCAGGCGGCAACGGCTACGCCGTCACGCGCAGCTACTACACACTGGCGGGTGAGCCGGCGACATTGGACGCCATCACCGTTGGCACGCGACTGGTGACAGTGCTGGAAGTGCAGCCCTTTGCCCGGGGCGAGGCGCGGTTGATGGTGGCCGATCCCCTGCCCGCGGGGTTCGAGATCGACAACCCCAACCTCATCTCGGGCGGGTCAGTGGGCGCGCTCGATTGGCTGGGGCTGGAATCCGAGGCAACCCATACCGAGTTCCGCCAGGACCGGTTCCTCGCCGCCATCGACCGGCGGGACGCAGCACCGTTCAAGCTGGCCTATATCGTGCGCGCCGTCAGCCCGGGCACGTTCCACCACCCCGCCGCCTCGGTGGAGGACATGTACCGCCCCGACTTCCGCGCCCGCGGCGACGCAGGCTCGGTGACGATCGGCGAGTGATGCGCGGACGTCGGACACTTCTCGTTCTGGCGGCCGGCCTCTGGCTTGCCGCCTTTGGCCGGGACCGGTTCGATGCGATGATTGACCAGACGATGGTACCGTCACTGGCGCTGGATACATCGGTGGAGGTGCTTGATCGCGACGGGGACCTTTTGCGCGCCTATACGGTGGCGGATGGGCGGTGGCGGATGGCGGTCAATCTGGCCGATGTCGATGCCGATTACCTCGCCATGCTGATCGCGTTCGAGGACAAACGGTTCCACGACCATCCGGGCGTCGACCCCATGGCCATCTTGCGCGCCGGGTGGCAGGCCGCGACGTCTGGCCATGTCGTGTCCGGTGGATCGACACTGACGATGCAGGTCGCGCGTCTGCTGGAGGAAACCGGCACCGGTGCCTGGGATGGCAAGCTGCGCCAGATGCGCGTCGCGCTGGCGCTGGAACGGCGCCTGACCAAGGATCAGATCCTGTCGCTGTATCTGCATTTGGCGCCCTATGGCGGCAACCTCGAAGGCGCGCGCGCGGCAAGCCTTGCCTATTTCGGCAAGGAACCGCGCCGCCTGACCCCTGCCGAGGCTGCCCTTCTGGTCGCGATCCCCCAGTCGCCCGAAAGCCGCCGCCCCGACAGGGCCGCAGACAGGGCCGAAGCGGCGCGCGCCCGGGTGCTTGCACGCGCGGCGCAAGGCGGGATCATCGGGGCCGATCAGGCAAACGCGGCACTGACCGAACCGGTGCCGGGTCTGCGCAAACCCGTGCCCGCATTGGCGCCGCACCTTGCCGACCGCGCCCGCCGGACGGATCCGACCGCCAGGCTGATCCGCCTGACGGTCAAGCGCAGCCTGCAAAGGGCGCTGGAAACCCTTGCGCGCGAGGCCGTTGCCGGGCGGGGCGAAGATTTGCAGGTCGCCATCGTGGTTGCCGATCATCTGTCGGGCGAAATCCTCGCCTCGGTCGGCTCGGCCGCGTTCCAGGCCGATGCGCGGCAAGGCTTTGTCGATATGACGCAAGCCCTGCGCAGCCCGGGCTCCACCCTCAAGCCCCTGATCTATGGCCTGGCTTTCGATGAAGGCCTCGCCCATCCCGAAACCTTGATCGAGGATCGCCCCACGACCTTTGGCACCTATCAGCCACAGAATTTCGACAAGCTTTTTCGTGGCACGATCCGCGTGCGCGAGGCGCTGCAGATGTCACTGAACATCCCCGTCGTCACCCTGACCGAGGCGCTTGGTCCGGCGAAATTGCTGGTCGCCATGCGCCGCGCGGGCATGACCGCGAAAGTGCCCGGCGATCAGCCGGGGTTGGCGGTCGCCTTGGGCGGCGTCGGCGTCACGCTGGAGGATATGGTGCAGCTTTATGCCACCATCGCGCGCGGCGGCGTGGCGCTGCCCCTGACATACCATCTGGACGGTGCGCGGTCCGAGGGCGAGCGGGTGCTGTCGACGGTGGCCGCCTGGCAGGTGGGCGACATCCTTGCAGGCCTCGCCCCGCCGCCGGGTGCACCGGAAAACCGGCTGGCCTACAAGACGGGCACCTCGTATGGCCACCGCGATGCCTGGGCGATCGGATTTGACGGGCGCCACGTGATCGGCGTCTGGATGGGTCGCGCCGATGGCACGCCGGTGCCCGGCGCGTTCGGCGCGGATGTGGCGGCGCCGATCCTCTTTCAGGCGTTCAGCCGGCTGAAGCCCACGCTCGTTCCCCAAGGCCCGCCGCCGCCCGCAACCTTGCTGGTGTCGAACGCCCAACTGCCCCAGCCGCTGCAAAGGTTCCGCACCCGCTCCGCCGCGTTCGACGTTGCCGCCGACGCCCCGCAGGTGACCTTTCCGCCGGACGGGGCCGAGGTCGAACTTTTGCCCGAGGGACTTTTGGTGCGCGTGCGCGGCGGCACTGCACCCTTCACATGGATGGCCGATGGGGTGCCCGTCATCCTGGCCCTGCGAGACCGCGAGGCGATGCTGCCATTGCCGGGCCAAGGCTATGTGACCCTGTCGGTGATCGATGCCACGGGGCAGTCGGCGCGGGCGACGATCCGGGCGTGGTAGCGGGGCGTCTGGCCGGTCTAGAACCGTTCCGCCCGCATGACCTCCACATCGGCGACGCTGACGACGCCGATATGGCGCTCCACCACCGCAAACGCCGCGTCCAGAAGCGCGTCCAGTCGATCAGGCCGGATCAGGCACACGACCGCGACCATCCCGGCGCGTCCGACCTGACCTTCACGCGTCCAGCGACCGGAACGGCCTGATCCGCCCAGCACCGGCAATACTGTAAAGCCCGTGACCCCGGCCTTTTCCAGCGCTGCGGTCAGCCGCGTTTCCATCGGGGCCTCGATGATGATCTCCACCCGTTTGGCGTGATGGGTCTGCATGGATCAGCCTCCGGTCATGGCCAGCGCCACGGCAATATAGGCAGGAATGCCGATGGTCAGGTTGAAGGGGAACGTCACGCCCAGCGACAGCGTCAGATACACCGACGGGTTCGCCTCGGGCAAAGCCACGCGCATCGCGGCAGGAACGGCGATATAGCTGGCCGAAGCCGCAAGCGTCATCATCAGCGCCACTCCGCCTGGCGACAGGCCCAAGGCAAGCCCTGCACCCAGGCCGATGACAGCGCCGACCACCGGCATCACGATGCCGAAAACCAGTGTGCCTGCCGTCAGTACGCCCCGCGCGGCACGAAGGCCCCGGCCCGCGACCAGACCCATGTCCAGCAGGAACAGACACAGCACGCCCTGAAAGGGGGCCACGATGAACGCCTCGATCCGCTCCAGCCCCGGCTTGCCGGTGGCCATCCCGATGAAGAACGAGCCCACCAGCAACACGATGGAGCCGTTCAGCAGGATCTCGCGCCAAAGCTCGGCGTCCATCCGCTGGACCTGACCAGCCGTGCTGGTCCGCGCGACGAGCCACAGCGCCGAGATGATCGCCGGGGCCTCCATCGCGGCTGCGACGGCGACCATGTAGCCTTCGCTGTCGATGCCGCGACCGCTCAGCACCGAGGTCGCGGTGACAAAAGTGACGATGGAGATCGACCCGTAATGCGCGGCCACCGCGGCGGCATCCATCGCCGACAGCTGGGTCAGGACGCGCAGCAGGGCAAAAGCGATGAACGGAAGCCCAAAGCTGAGCACGACGCCCGCGATCAGCGCCAGAATCAGCGATGCATCCGCGCCGTGGTCGGCAACCGATACGCCGCCCTTGAAGCCGATTGCGAACAAGAGATACAGCGACATGGTCTTGGCCGCAGCCTCTGGTACGGTCAGTTCCGACCGCGCCAGCGCCGCGAACAACCCCAGCGCAAAACACAGGATCATCGGCGTGATAAGGTTCGACGCCGCTATGTCGAAGATGTCGCCCATGCCCTGCCCATCAGCCCCGAATGTCAGGCAGTTCTAACGTGACAGCCGGCCAAGACCAGCCTCAAACCGCAACGAAGCGTGC
Organism: Rhodobacterales bacterium; assembly: GCA_031426185.1. Lineage (GTDB taxonomy): Bacteria > Pseudomonadota > Alphaproteobacteria > Rhodobacterales > Rhodobacteraceae > JAJNPS01. The sequence continues at coordinate 18,426 of JANPKV010000223.1, forward strand.
ATTCTGCGCCTCGTAGTGTTCCAAAAGCCCCTCGCCGGTATCCGTCCAAAGACCATGCAGGGTCAGGCGGTCCTCGGCCACTTCGCGCGCGACAAAGGGGAAGGTCATCAGGTTTTCAAGACTGATCAGCACCGCCTCTTTTTCCAGCGCCGCCGGTGGCACCGGCTGGTTGCCTGTGACGATGCGGTCATAGCCCGGACGCAGGATGTCCATCCAGCGACCGACAAAGCTGGATTTCTGTTCCAGCTCGGGCGCGTGGCCCTGGCACATGTCAAGGCACCCCTGCACGCCGCCGCAATTGGAATGCCCAAGCACGATGATATGCGCCACCTTCAGGTAGGACACCGCATATTCGACCGCCGCCGACGTCCCGTGATGGCCCCCGTCGGAATTGTAGGGCGGCACCAGGCTTGCGACGTTGCGGTGAATGAAGAACTCACCCTCATCGGCGCCGAAGATCGACGTCACATGGACCCGGCTGTCGCAGCACGAGATCACCATCGCGCGCGGATGCTGGCCGCCTTCGGACAGGCGGCGGTACCAGGCGCGGTTGTCATTGTAGGTCGTCGCTCGCCAACCATGAAAGCGCTGGACCAGATAGGGCGGCAAGAGGCGTGCGGAAATCATCGGGCATGACCTTGTTCTTTATGCGACCTCTAGTCGGCATTCGCACAAAACTCGAGAGGGATTTGCCGTCAAGGGGGCCAATGCGGAAACCAAATCTTCAGCACGACCCGCAAAAGTGGCCTTGGGTGACATTGGGTGCATTGGGTGAACAAGATGACAAACGTGACGGTCTTTCGTCCGCGGGAACGAATTCGTCAGGACGGCGAGGCAATCGCCGCGCTGTATCGCAATCTGGGGACGGTGACGGCAGAACAACTGGTGACACGCGCGCTTGGGGAATTGGCGCTAACGATGTCGGGCCTGGATGCCCAAGTGCGCGCCCACGATCTGGGCGATGTGACGCGGCAGCTGCGCCGGTTGCAGCGCATGGCCGAAAATCTGGGGATGATCAGCCTGTGCGTGGTCTCGGGCGATGCCAGCACCTGTCTGCAATCAGGTGACAGCACCGCATTTTCGGCAGTCTGGGCCCGCCTCATGCGGATCGCGGAACGGTCGCTGGCTGCCGACAAGGGCATGGCCGACCTGTCGGTCTGACGATCTGGCCGCAGGTCAGTGAGAAAGGGGGGGGGCGGCAGATTGCGCGGCCCTTCCCGAATGCATGGGCCGCGTCACCTGCCTTGCGGCGCGCGCCGAACTGGTTAGGCTGACCTGCAATGCGCCGCTGCGGATGCTGTGGCACCCATTGATCTGGAACGCCCCGCCATGGCCCATGCCTCGCCCCGATTTGCCGAACCGGGCGCTGCCGCGCGCCTGATGCATGTGGTGTCGCCCGGCGACCTGCCGCAGTTCCTTGCAGGCCTGCCCGACGCGCAGCGGTCATGGCTGACAACCACTGGCTTCGCGGCGGGCTTGGGTGACACCTGCCTCTTGCCAGACACTTCGGGCGGTGTCGCCGCCGCCGTAGTCGGGCATGGCACGCCCGACGCGCGCAGGCGACAGCGGTTCGGACTGGCCAAGGCGGTCGCGCGCCTGCCGGCCGGGGCATGGCAGTTAAGCGGTCCGCTGGCATCCCACGAACTGGACGAGGCCGCCCTTGGCTGGCTGCTCCAGTCGTACCGGTTTGACCGCTACCGGCCCAAGACCGGCGCCAAGGACCCTGCCCTTCTGGTCGCGCCGCCAGACGTCGACACCGCGCGCCTGATCGCGATGGTCGAGGCAGAGTTCCTGACCCGCGACCTGATCAACACGCCCGCCAGCGACATGGGACCGGACGAGCTGGAGGCCGCGTTTCTGGCGCATGCCACCCGGTTTGGCGCGACGACCGACGTGATCGCCGGAGATGATCTGCTGGCGCGGAACTTTCCGATGATTCATGCCGTCGGCCGCGCCTCGCCCCGCACCCCCCGCCTTTTGGACATGCGCTGGGGTACCGCTGGCCCCGCCCTGACGCTGGTCGGCAAGGGCGTGTGCTTTGATACCGGTGGCCTTGATATCAAGCCATCCTCGGGCATGCTGTTGATGAAAAAGGACATGGGCGGGGCGGCAACCGTGCTGGGGCTGGCGCATATGATAATGGCCCTGAACCTGCCGCTGCGCTTGCGGGTGCTGATTCCGGCGGTGGAAAATGCCATCGCAGGCAACGCGCTGCGTCCCCGCGACATCCTGACCTCGCGCAAGGGGCTGACGGTCGAGGTGAACAACACCGATGCAGAGGGGCGAATGGTACTGGCCGATGCGCTGGCCTATGCGGTTGAAGAACCGGTCGATGCGCTGATCTCGATGGCGACGCTGACGGGCGCGGCGCGCGTGGCCGTTGGACCCGATCTGGCCCCCTATTACACGGATGATGACGCGGTGGCACAAGCCCTGGAGGCGGGGGCGAGCGCAGGCTTTGACCCCGTCTGGAGGTTGCCGTTCTGGGACCCCTACGAGACCATGATCGAGCCGGGCATCGCTGACCTCGACAACGCGCCCAGCGGGGGATTCGCGGGGTCGATCACGGCGGCGCTGTTTCTGCGCCGCTTCGTGGGCGAAACGCGCTATCTGCATTTCGACATCTTCGGACATGCGCCCAGCGACGCGCCGGCCCGACCCAAGGGCGGTACGGGCCAAGGCGCGCGAGCGGTTCTGGGCGCCTTGCCCGCGATACTGGGACTGTGACGGATGGACCGTCGC
>JANPKV010000224.1:0-7679 GCA_031426185.1 Rhodobacterales bacterium
GGCGCAGAATTCGGGCATAGCGCGCCACATCGGCTGGTTCTTGGCGTGGTCGTCCTTGAACTGCTGCAGCGCGGTCAGCAACGTGTTCCAGCGTCCCTTGGTGATGCCAATCGTGAACATTATGAAAAAGCTGTAAAGTCCGGTCTTCTCGACCACTACTCCATGCTCGGCAAGGTATTTCGTGACGATCGAGGCGGGGATCCCCGTCTCCTCGAACCGGCCGTCAAGATTGAGGCCGGGAGTGATGATCGTCGCCTTGATCGGGTCCAACATGTTGAACCCAGGGGCCATGTCGCCAAAACCGTGCCAGCTGTCGGTCCCGTCTGACGGCTGAACGCCATCGGCATCCGTGCGCTTCAGAACCCAATCGTTTGTCCGCCCGATGCCCTCTTCGGCCAGCTTGTCAGGGCCCCAGACCTTGAACCACCAGTCGTCATCGCCGTATTCTTCGTCGACCTTTCGCATGGCACGGCGGAAATCGAGCGACTCCTCGATGCTTTCCTCGACCAGAGCCGTGCCACCCGGAGGTTCCATCATCGCGGCCGCCACGTCGCAACTGGCGATGATGCTGTATTGTGGACTGGTCGAGGTGTGCATCAGATACGCCTCGTTGAACAGGTGGCGATCCAGCACAGTGTTCTGGCTGTCCTGCACAAGGACGTGGCTCGCTTGGCTGATGCCGGCAAGCAGTTTGTGAAGCGACTGCGAGGCGTAGGTCACGGCATGTTTGGGCCGCGCGCGTTTGCGCCCCATAGAGTGGAAATTGCCGTAAAACGGATGGAAAGAGGCATGCGGCAGCCATGCCTCGTCAAAATGCAGGTTTTCGACATAGCCGTCGAGCAGGCCCTTGATGGTCTCGGTGTTGTAAAGAACGCCATCATAGGTCGATTGCGTCAGCGTCATGACGCGCGGTTTAACGGTATCTGCATCCACCCCCGCCAGCAGCGGATTCGTTCGGATCTTCGCTTTGATCGCCTCAACTTCAAAGGCGCTTTGCTGGATCGGCCCGATGATGCCCCAGTGGTTGCGGGTTGGCTTCAGGAACACCGGCACTGCACCGGTCATGATGATGCTGTGCAGGATGGATTTGTGGCAATTTCGGTCCACCACCACAACGTCACCGGGTGCCACCGTGTGGTGCCAGACGATCTTGTTGGACGTCGAGGTGCCGTTGGTCACGAAAAAGCAGTGATCAGCGTTAAAGATGCGCGCCGCGTTGCGCTCTGACGCCCCTATGGCGCCGTTGTGATCCAGAAGCTGGCCCAGCTCCTCCACCGAGTTGCAGACATCGGCGCGCAGCATGTTCTCGCCGTAGAACTGGTGATACATCTGCCCGATCGGGCTTTTCAGGAACGCGACGCCGCCGGAATGCCCCGGGCAGTGCCAGGAATAGGATCCGTCCTCGGCATAATCCAGGAGCGCCTTGAAGAAGGGCGGCTGGATCCCTTCCAGGTAGGCCTTGGCCTCGCGGATGATATGGCGGGCCACGAATTCAGGGGTGTCCTCGAACATGTGGATGAAGCCGTGCAACTCGCGCAGGATGTCGTTGGGCAGGTGGCGGCTCGTCTTGGTCTCGCCATAGACATAGATCGGCACATCTTCGTTCTTGCGCCGCACTTCGGTAATGAAGTTGCGCAGATTCACAACTGCCGGGTCGATGTCGGGGCCGGGGCTGAACTCTTCATCGTCGATCGACAGAACGAAGGCGCTGGCGCGCGACTGCTGCTGAGCGAATTTTGACAGATCGCCATAGCTGGTAACCCCCAACACCTCGAAACCTTCCATCTCGAAGGCCTCGGCCATCGCCCGGATGCCGAGCCCGGACGAATTTTCGGAACGGAAATCTTCGTCGATGATGACGATGGGGAAACGGAATTTCATGGGTATCCCCTTGGAAGTTCAGCGACAGACCCAGACAAGCCGCTGGATTTGAACCGCCCACCGCCGCCGGAATTCTGATTGCATCGTCCGCACGGTTGTTTCTGCTGCGTGCGGTGGCGTCAAGGGCTGGTGGCCCCATCTTCACCCGAAGGTGCTGGTCCCGCCCGCTGCAGCACCGCAAACTCCAGCGCGCGCGGCCCGGGTTGCCTTCGTCACCGGATTGGGTGATCGACATCTGCCTCAGGGCGGCGATGGCGGTCGCTCATCGTCGCAACTGGGTCGCAGAAGCCATCTGCAAAGTAGAGGCGAGCCACCGGCATTTCTATAAAGGATTGATGATGCTCTGGCAGATGCGGCGAAGGAAGTGTCAGTCCGAAACAGAAGCGCGCCCTTAGCGCAAATGCGACGTGCGCGGGGTGCGGATGAGCTCCAGCACCAGGCCCGAAGCACTCTGGACGCGATAGACGACTCCGCCCATGGCATAGTAGCGCCAACTGCCATCCGAAGGCTTCAGACCATAGCGCGCTGGGTCCATGAGAAGCGAACGGGTCTCGACGGGAAAGGTGTCGCCTACCTTGTAGGGCGTCGCGCTCGGTTTCAGTTTGATCACTTTGCGGCCTGGCGACGGCTGATCCGCAGTCTCGGCGCAGACCGACCGCACAATGGACCCGCACTCTCCGGAATAGGCGGGAAAGGCAGTGGTTATGACGAGAAATGGTAGGATGAGAGCTCGCAAAGCAGCCTCGCTTGAAGAACATCAAGAGAACGCCGCAAGCGTGGTTGCGGTTCCCGTAAAGAAGCCGCAAGCAAGCGGTTAAGACCAGTCCAGCGGGTGCAACTGTCCGCCGAATGCGAGCCAGTCTCCCTTACACCCCAACTGTCAGACGGCGAAATGGCCGCACCATTCGGCGAGAGCAGCGGTGTGGGGCTGCTTGTAGGTGTTGCGCGGTCTTGCAGGTGGCGCTTCGTTGAAAAGTGGTTGTTGACCAAGGCATGCACTCCGGCGAACCTCTGTAGAGCTTCCCGGCATCGATGTGCTGCATGAGGCGGAAGAAGTGGAATATCTGCACCTTATCTTTCATCGCCATGATTTGCTCTATGCCGAAGGGGCGCTGGCAGAAAGCCTTTTTCTTGGCACACAGACCTTGGCCAGCTTGTCCATTGATGCGCGGAACGAGGTCGAGGCATTGTTCCCGCAGCTGCGCAGGTCCGCAACAACAAGGCCTAATCCAGCGCGCCCCTTGCTGCAGGGGTGGCAAGGCCGTTTGCTATGTCACGCCGGCACTTGGATCGTCGACTTCCGCTGTTAGCCTGACGCTCCGTCTTCCGCAAAAGTCCGCGCCACTTGGCGAGGGCTGCGGCACAGCTCTGCGTGTACGTGTCTCGATCGTGCATTTGGTTTTTATGGATCGGGGCATGGTTAAGGCAAACTTCAGTAACCTTCTGAGGCGCCTGCGCGACGTCGCGCGCCCGCGATCACAAGTATGAAACAGACAATTATCTTTGTAGCGCGCTGCAATGATTTAGCGTCACAGCAAGACGTCCGCGCAAGTCCTTAGACTCTAACCCAGACGCCTTCGACACGGACGCACACCGGGTCGCCGCAGTGAAAGCGGTAGTAGGTCAGTCCGTTCGATTGGACTCGGTGTGCCCTTGCGCGGGCGCACAGGTCCAACGCTGTTTGGAATCGGGTCGCGACATGTGGATCGGCGCAAAGTTCCTGACGGGGTGCAACCAGCATGTCCTTCATCGGTCGGCCGCGGGCAAAGCTGTTCGCCAGAATGCGGATCGGTCGGGCGTCTGGATGCTTGTTGACGAAGTCGGCATCAAGATGCAGCTTGTCGATCCATTTTACCCGCACCATCGATCCGGCCGACGTGCGGATTTCGTCGCGCAGGCGCAGTGCCTCGATCGGCAGATCGCCGAAGGCCGTCGCTACACGGGCCGCTCCACAAAATCCGGGAATATTCCAGATGACTAGCCCAGTAGGCTCATCCGATTCTGATGCCTCATGATCAAGGCTGTCAGCTGTGACCTCCGGCATAGAACTCTTTAGTACTTCCTCCGTCGATCGAAAAACAGAACTCGTTACGACATTCATCACCACACCTACTATGAACACCACACCAAAACTTCAGACAGTTCTGGCCCCAATGACCCTGCGACCGGGGCCTGTAGTTCAGCAACCCGTTCCTCTGGCCACTACCTGCACGGTTTTCAGAATGATCCGTGCATCGGACACAAACGACAGCGTATCGACATAGACCGTATCGTACTCTGCCCGTGCCTCAAACGAAGTCTGGTTGCGGTCCGTCGTCTGCCATAGCCCCGTCAGCCCCGGACGGACTAGCGAGTAGGCGGTTCCCCGATATAGGCTCTGCTGGTTCAACATCATGGGCCGCGGACCCACGAGGGCCATGTCGCCGATGAACACATTGAAAAGTTGCGGCAGCTCATCAAGCGAACTTTTGCGGAGGAGCCGACCGAACCGGGTGATGCGCGGATCGGCCCGAAGTTTCTGATCGCGATCCCATTCTGCTTTCGCGTCGGGACTTGCCGCAAGATGGTCAGCAATTCGCGCATCCGCATCAACCACCATCGTGCGCAACTTCCACATCCGGAAGGCATGACCGTCTTTTCCGACGCGGCGCTGGCTGTAGAACGGCTGGCCGCCCTCTCGCGCTACAAGCAGCGCGAGCACAAGGATGATGGGCACCACCACGGGGGCTGATAGTAATACCAAGGCCACGTCGAGCGCGCGCTTGAAGACGTGGCGATATAGGTGCGATTTGTCGCGCGATCGAACTGCATACGTCTCGGCGCCATGCCACGCGCCTGGACGGCTAAAGGCGCTTTTCTGGCGGGGCTGGAAGCCACCCAAAGTCATTGCCTCTGCCCCGCCGCTCGTCGAGTAGACGGGGAACAGCGTGTCAAGGATTGAACGTTTCATCTTGGATACTCTTTCACTGATTAAGCAAAACTACGAGAAGGGGTGGCGATATGGCGGAAACAACATTTGCATCATCGCGGTTCCCGATCACAGACCTCAGGAACGCGTGGTCTTTACGGAAGAGCATAGGCGGTTACGTCAACGCTCAACCGTGCGATGTATCTAGTTTGCTAATGCGCCATAAGCAATAATAATGAAAAGTTTATGCGGAAACAGTCTGTTTCAGGTGAGAAACAGATTACTGCTCTCCTGCGCCAGGTTGCGGATAGGTGCGTGGCCGACCTTGGTAAAGGTAGGGTTCACCGGGCTGGAGTTGCATTCCGCGATGTGGGCCACAAGAAGCCATTCGTCGATCGCGTTTCCGCCGTGGGGAAAGCTCGGCTAATGGACAATCCGCGTGGGCCGTCCGATCGGTGGGGTCGATCAATCCTCCACGTTCCGCAGCGACAGCGGGAAGCGAATGTACAGCATCACCGCCAGCCGGATGATCTTAGGGCTGGTCTTGATGTACCGAAAAGGGGAGCATTTTGTCATTCCGCGAGGCTAGCCTGCCCCCCGGTCCCGTGCCAACCCAAGTTCCCCTGACAACACCGCTCAGTCCGCTTGACGCAACCTTGAGGTACCGCAACGAACCAGGGCCCGCCACGAATGGCGGGCCCTGGTTCGACACAGTAGTACGGCTCAGACCACGCTTTTAACGTCACCGCCCGGACCGCAACTCAATTACATGTCAGGTGCCGCTTATGACTTTCATCGCACGTTGCTTTTTCGTGTCATCACTGTCCGTGCTGTCAAAGATCACGTGCAGTTCAGCCACTTGAGACAATGTCAGGCTGCCAAAGGCAGGTTTGTCCAACCCGAGTTCCGCAAACTTGCCGACCAGTCCCGCTTCAAGCTGTGTGTAGCCTGACTTTCCGAACTTTGTGACGGCAGGCATCGTTTCGGCCAAAATCGTCTCGGCGCGCTGTTTGCGCTGCTCATCAGTGTTGTCGCCATCAAACACGGCGCTCAAACGGGCAACCTGCGAGGGCGACATAACCATGTCCGGGGGCAAGGTCAGACCAAGCGAGGTCAGCTTGACCATCAGTTGCTGCTGAAGCTGCATCCGGCCTTCGTTCGCGGTGACCCGTGCCGGCATCGCCATTGCGTCGCCGATCAGCTTTTTGGCGGCCATTGCCTTATCGGCATCGGGTTCGTTGCTTTCAAGAACACTCGATAGCTCGATCATTTCTGCCATCGTGAGTTGATCGACGCCGGCCGTGCTGACGCCGACTGTGGCAAGGTCAGTCATGATCTGGGCTTCCAACATTTGATAGTCGGCCATCTGGGCATAGGCAGAACCCGCCCACATGCTGCCAACGATCAGGGCGGATGCCGCAAGGTTTTTTCCGATTTTCGAAAATTTCAAAGTATTTCTCCATCTACGGTTAGGTCGTGATTGCACAAACAGATTTCGAGACCGATCACCGCGAGGCGGGATCGGAACGGCTCGTTCTTGCAAGTCTCGGATTAAAGCGTTCCAAGGTAGCAACGCCGAGGGTAGCAAGTCGGTTCCCGCCCGTTTCAGCTGGCCGCAACTATGAAGGCATTAAGGGCGGTTCGGGCCCGTGGCATAGCTCTGTAAGAGCGATCACACTGAACGTCCTTGCCCGCTCCATTCTCACTCAAATGGGCACGACTATGTATTCTGTTAGGGTCAGGACCCATTGATCTGCTTGAGGCTGCCGTCGCAGCGTGATTCAAGGCCCCGAACTGACGGGGGGCATGATGAGCAATCTATTCTGGCTGACAGACGAGCAGATGGAGCGGTTGAAGCCGTTCTTCCCGAAGAGTCACGGTAAGCCGCGGGTGGATGATCGGCGGGTCTTGAGCGGCATAGTCTTCATCAATCGCAATGGCTTGAGGTGGTGCGACGCACCGCGTGAGTATGGCCCGCCGAAGACACTCTACAACCGGTGGAAGCGGTGGGGTGACATGGGGGTCTTTGCCCGAATGATGGAGGGGCTTGCCTCGAAAGGCACCGAGCAGAAGACGGTGATGATCGACGCGACCTATCTGAAGGCGCACCGCACGGCTTCGAGCCTGCGGGCGAAAAAGGGGGGCCCGACGACCAGCGCGGGCGTTTGATCGGGCGGACCAAGGGTGGGCTGAACACCAAGCTGCATGCCGTAACCGACGCCAAGGGTCGTCCACTGAAGTTCTTCATGACTGCCGGCCAAGTCAGCGACTACACCGGAGCCGCCGCCTTGCTGGGCAGCTTGCCTGCTGCCGAATGGATGATCGCGGACCGGGGTTATGACGCCGACTGGTTCCGAGATGCGTTGAAAGACAAGGGGATACGCCCCTGCATCCCCGGTCGGAAGTCGCGCGACAAAGCTGTCCGCTACGACAAGCGACGCTATCGCCGCCGCAACCGCATCGAGATCATGTTCGGCCGACTGAAAGACTGGCGCAGGGTCGCAACCCGCTACGACAGGTGCGCCAAGACCTTCCTGTCCGCCGTCGCCCTCGCCGCAACCGTCATGTTTTGGCTCTAACGATCAATGAGTCTGGACCCTAAAAGAAAAGCTTTGCTGCAAACTTCACGGGAAACCAGAAGCTAGGGGCACCTCATTTCCGATCTCAACCAGATGCAGAACATCCATCGGCCGATCTCTGCCGCGGTGTTGCCTTCCTTCGATCCGAATAGTGGTGCTCCAAGGCCGAGGACATGCCCGCGCGCTTGGCGATCTGGCTCACGGTCACGTCCAGCGAACCGATGCGACCGATCTCTACAATCGCGGCTTTCACCAACGCGTCCTTGCGGATAGGCTCCATTCCAAGCTTAGGCATCGGTGCGGTCCCAACA
>JANPKV010000225.1:0-5854 GCA_031426185.1 Rhodobacterales bacterium
CGATGGCATTGTCGCCAGCCAGCACGAGGTCGATGCCGATGACTTGCATCAGGGCAACGAAGCCCTCGTAGGTAAAGATTTCCATGCCGACCCCTTGATGGCGTTCGTGTCACAACGTGCAGCCCACCCAAAGGGATCCGCAGGGCACCGCATTACCTTTGCGACCGCGCCGGTTCAAGCGATAGGTGGCAAGCGTCATCTTGCGGTGTGCGGACGGTCACGCTAACGAACGCCCCCATGCTGTCGTATCAACACGCCTATCACGCAGGAAACCTGGCCGACGTGCACAAGCACGCAATGCTGGCCTGGGTCCTTGACTACCTGACCGCCAAGGACAAGCCGCTGAGCTATATCGAAACCCATGCCGGGCGGGGGATATATGATCTGACGGCCCCCGAGTCCGCCAAGACCGGCGAGGCGGCGACGGGCATCGCGGTTGCCGAGGACTGGTTTGCCCCCGATCACCCTTACCGTCAGCGTCTGGCCGAGACGCGTGCAGCGCACGGGGCCATGTCCTATCCGGGATCGCCCATGACCGCCGCACTTGGCCTGCGCGAAACCGACACGATCCATCTGGCCGAACTCCACCCGCAAGAGGTCGCCCACCTTCGCGCGGCGGCGGCCCCCTGGGGCGCGCATGTCCACCAGCGTGACGGGTTCGATCTTGCGCTGGCCCTGACCCCACCCACGCCGCGCCGGGGCCTGATGCTGATCGACCCGAGCTATGAGGTGAAGGCCGATTATGACGCGATCCCCCGCCATCTGGCCCACATCCACCGCAAGTGGAATGTCGGCATCCTGATGCTGTGGTATCCGATCCTGACCGGCAGCCCGCATGCCGGGATGCTGCGGGCATTGTCCACGAGTTTCCCCGACGCACTGCGGCATGAGGTGCGCTTTCCTCCCTCGCGTGAGGGGCACCGGATGGAGGGGTCGGGGATGTTCGTCGTCAACCCACCTTTCGGGCTGGCGGATGAGGCTGCGCGTCTGGGCGAACGCTTTCGTCGCCTGTGACGGCGGGAACGCCGCCTCACATCATCGCGTGTGATCTGGTAAAGGTGCGTTTCGCCACCTATTATCCCCGCCATGTTCCAGACCCTCCTCCGCCGCCTTGCGGCCCCCGCACCCGACGCGCTGACCGAACCCGATGCCCGCATCGCGCTCGCGGCGTTGCTTGTCCGCCTTGCCCGCACCGACGGGCTTTATTCGGCCGATGAGGTCGAACGCATCGACCGCGTGCTGATGCAGCGCCACGGGCTGAGCCCGTTCGAGGCCGCGGCCCTGCGCCGCGATGCCGAGGATCTGGAAAGTGCAGCACCCGACACGGTCCGCTTTACCCGCTCGATCAAGGCGGCCGTTCCGCTGGCAGATCGCGCCGATCTGATGCAAGCGATGTGGTCGGTCGTGCTGTCCGATGGCCTGCGCGACGAGGATGAGGACCGGTTGATGCGGCTGGTCGCGAACCTTTTGGGCCTGTCGGATGTGGATTCCGCCCTTGCCCGCCAAAAGGCGGACCGGGCGTGATCGCATCGCTTGGGATGTACGACTTTGGCGCGGCCGAGGGCGCGAATGACCGGCTTTGGGCATTGATCCGGGACGAGCTGCGCCAACACGGGATCTCCGCGCCCGAGACGCTGACACGCGGCGTGGATGCTTTTTGGCCCGCCTGGGAATCCCCCGACCTTTTGCTGTCGCAAACCTGCGGTTACCCCTATCGCGCGCGCCTGCACGGCACGTCAACTTGGTCGGCACACCGGACTATGACCTGCCAGGTGCCCCGCCGGGTCACTATTATTCGGTCTTTGTCACGCGGCGCGACGATGCCCGGCAAACCCTCGGGGCCTTTGACGGCGCGCCGTTTGCCTATAACGAGGACCTCTCGCAATCGGGCTGGGCCGCGCCGCAGATCCACGCGGCCAAGCTTGGCCTGTCCCTTCCGCCGACCCATCGCAGCGGCGCACACCGGCTGTCGGCGCTTGCGGTCGCCGACGGCGTTGTCGACATTGCAGCCCTGGACGCGTTGACATGGGCGCTGATGCAGGACCTTGATCCGGTGGCTGAGCGGCTTTGCGTCATCGCGCGGACCGATCCGACGCCGGCCCTGCCCTACATCACCGCGCGCGACCGCGACCCCGAGCCGATCCTTGCTGCCTTCGCGCAGGCCATTGCCCGGTTTGACCCCGCCGATCGCACGCTTCTTCGGCTGAAAGGCATCGTGGCGATGACGCCGGAGGCCTATCTTGCGGTGCCAAATCCGCCGACGCCCGAAGAGATGGCGCGCAGTTTCGCGCTGAACTGACATGACGGTCACGGCGGTCATGCGCACAAGCGCGTTGCATTGGCGCAGGGAATGCAGTCCATTCGGTCACCATCCCAACTTCCCGCGGGTCCGATGACACAAACGTCCCCAGCCCCGCCGGTCATCCAGATCCGCGGCCTTCACAAAAGCTATGGTGATCTCGAGGTCTTGAAGGGCGTCGACCTGACGGCCCCACGGGGTCACGTCATCTCGCTCATCGGCTCATCGGGATCGGGCAAGTCCACGCTGTTGCGATGCTGCAACCTTTTGGAGGACAGCCAGCAGGGCGACATCCTGTTTGAGGGCGAGGCCGTCCACTGGAAAGGCCAGGGCGATTTCCGCCACCCGGCCGACCGCGCGCAGGTGACGCGGATGCGCACCAACCTGTCGATGGTGTTTCAGCAGTTCAATCTCTGGTCGCACATGACGATCCTGCAAAACGTGATGGAAGCCCCCGTCACGGTGATGAAGCGCGATCCCAAAGAGGTCGAGCAGAAGGCCCGCCACTACCTTGCCAAGGTCGGGATCGCGGAGAAATGCGACGCCTGGCCCGCACAGCTTTCGGGTGGCCAGCAGCAGCGCGCCGCCATCGCCCGCGCGCTGTGCATGGAACCCCGCGCGCTGTTGTTCGACGAGCCGACCTCCGCGCTTGATCCGGAACTGGAACAGGAGGTCGTGCGCGTCATCAAGGCGCTGGCCGACGAGGGGCGCACCATGCTCTTGGTGACACATGACATGAAACTTGCCGCCGATGTGTCGGACCATGTGGTCTTTCTGCACCTTGGCAAGGTCGAGGAGGAAGGTCCGCCCGCGCAACTGTTCGGATCGCCCGGGACCGATCGGCTGCGCGGCTTTCTGTCCGCGACGGCGGCATGATGACCCGCGATAACGGCAGCATTCACCGGGCTGAGGCCGGCACGGCTGAGCGCCTCGTTCAAAAACAGACCCCATATGGGAGAGACACCATGAGGAAACTTCTGATGGCCGCCGCACTGGCCATGACTGCAGGGACTGCGCTGGCGCAGGACACCGTGCGCCTTGGCACCGAAGGCGCCTATCCGCCTTTCAACTTCATCAACGATGCAGGGGACGTCGCAGGCTTTGAACGCGAGGTGGGGGACGAATTGTGCAAGCGCGCGGGCCTGACCTGCGAATGGGTCACCAACGAATGGGACAGCATCATTCCGAACCTGCAGTCGGGCAATTACGATGTCATCATCGCGGGCATGACGATCACCGATGAACGCGAAGAGGTGATCGATTTCAGCCAGAACTACTATCCGCCGGCCGCGTCGGCCTATGCCGCGGCCTCGGCCGATGCCGATTTCCGGACCGGCATCGTCTCGGCACAGGTCTCGACCCTTCAGGCCACCCATGTTGCGGAATCCGGGGCGACCTTGCTGGAATTCGCCACGCCCGAGGAAACGATTTCAGCCGTCAATAACGGCGAGGCGGTCGCGGTGTTTGCCGAAAAGGACTACTTGCGCCCCTTTGTGGCCGAATCCGGGGGTGCCCTGATGTTCGTGGGCGACGACATCACCATCGGCGGCGGCGTGGGCCTTGGCTTTCGGTCAAGCGACACCGACTTGCGCGCCAAGTTCGATGCAGGCATCACCGCGATGAAAGCCGACGGGACATTGAACGCGCTGATCGAAAAGTACTTTGGTCCCGAAGGCCTGAAGTTCTGACCCTCGGAAAAGGGGCGCGGGGACGCCCTCGCCCCCCTTCCTGACACGAAAGCGCGCCCATGTTTGCCGCCTGTGCCGACCCCAAAGCGATCGAGGGCCTGACCTGGGCGCTGTGCTATCTGACATCCGGCAAGCATCTCGATTTCTACTGGTCGTTCCTGGTCGTGCTGGCGCTTCTGGCCATCACCGCGCCTGCCGCCCTTGCTTTCGGCTTTGGCGGGGCGACGGCGGCGCGGTCCGGGTTCCTGCCGGCCCGCTGGCTCGGGAATGTCTACATCGCGATGGTGCGTGGCGTTCCCGACATCATCTTCTTTCTGTTCTTCGTGATCGCACTCGATCAAGCCATCGAGTGGACCAAGCATCAGATCGTCTGCCCTGACTGGACCGAACCCGTCCGCCAGGGGCTGGAGTTCCGTGTCTGCCCTGACGCCAAGGTGCCCCATTCGTCATCCGCAGCCATCTGGCATCAGGCTTACGGGTTCTTTGTGGCGGCGATGACGTTTGCCATCGTGTTCGGCGCATTCGTCGCCAATGTCCTTTACGGTGCCATGCAGGCCGTCCCGCGCGCAGAGCTTGAAACGGGCGAAGCTTATGGCATGTCCAGCGCTCAGGTCTTTCGCCGCATCCTCGTCCCGCAGATGTGGGTCTATGCACTGCCGGGGCTGTCGAACCTGTGGATGATCCTGATCAAGGCGACGCCGCTTTTGTTTCTGCTCGGTATCAGGGACGTCGTCTTTTACGCGCGCGAACTTGGCAGCACCAAGACGCAAGCCTTTGATTACCCCCATGGCGACTGGCGGCTTTACTACTTTCTTGGCCTGCTGGTCTTTTACCTTGCCCTGACCCGCTTGTCGGAAATCGTCCTGAACCGCCTGTCCAGCCGCATCTCGCGCGGTCAGGCCACCGCTGCCGGCGACGCGTTGCGAAAGGCCGGCGCATGAGTTGCCTGCAAACCATAGCCGATTACGGGTTACGGTCCCTTGGCATCGGCGAAAAACTTCTGCCCCGCAGCGATTTCACCTTGTGCCAGCAGGTCACCCTGATCGGGTCGGGCATGATCTGGAACATCTATTTTGGCGTCCTCGCGCTGGTCTTCGGGTTTGTCTTTGCGACCGCACTTGCGCTGGCCCGGGCGCATCGCAGCCCCTGGCTGCGCAAGCCCGCAGAATGGTTCATCTTCGTCTTTCGCGGATCGCCGCTCCTTATCCAGTTCTTCGTCGCCTATGAGGCGCTGGTGATGCTGCCGCGCGCGGGGTTCGACATCCTGGGGCTGACCGTGGAGACCGCCTGGCTGACCCGCGCCTGGGCGGGCGCGCTGATCGTGATGTTTCTCAATACCGCCGCCTATTCGGCCGAGATCTTCCATGGCGCGCTGCGGTCGATCCCCACCGGCGATCTGGACGCCGCCGAGGCTTATGGCATCACCGGCTGGCAAAAGTTCCGCCGCATCCAGTGGCCGACCATGCTGCGCCTTGCCTGGCCCGCCTATACCAACGAAGCGATTTTCCTGTTCCACGCCACCACGCTGGTGTTCTTTTCCGGCTTTCCCGCGTTCCAGCAAAAGGGTGACGCGCTCTACTATGCCAACTATTTCGCCGACAAGACCTTCAACCCCTTTGTGCCCTATCCCATCGTCGCCATTTATTTCATCCTTCTGACCTTGATCGTCACGGCGATCTTTGGCGCGGTGAATGCCCGTCTCAATCGCCATCTGCCCCAGGGCCAACGCAGCAGAATCCGCTTGCGCCCGAACCTGATCCGATAGTACGATTAATTTGATCAAATTGTGAAAGGGCCACCACGGCCCGCGCCGTTGGTCAAAAAATGGGGATAGGATCAAGGGCATGATCCAACACCTGCCTGGCCG
>JANPKV010000226.1:0-5821 GCA_031426185.1 Rhodobacterales bacterium
CCTGCGCACCGGCATCGTGATGGCCGCAGCCCTGATCCCGCTGCAGATCCTTGCCGGCGACATGCACGGGCTGAACACGCTGGAACACCAGCCCGCCAAGGTCGCCGCGATGGAGGGCAACTGGGAAACGCAAGGCCGCGCGCCCCTGCTGCTGTTCGCGATCCCGAACAAGGAGACGCGGTCCAACGACTATGAGATCGGCATCCCGGCACTGGCCTCGATCATCCTCAAGCATGATGCTGACGGCGTCGTCCCCGGCCTGAACGACTTTGTCGCGGAAGACGGCACCGTGCTGCATCCCCCGGTCCTGCAGGTCTTCTGGGCCTTTCGCGTGATGGTCGGGGTCGGGATGCTGATGCTGCTGACGTCGTGGCTGGGTGCGTATCTCTTGTGGAAGCGTGGCGCCGCCAAAATGCCGAAGATCTATCTGATCGGCATGTCGGGCATGGCCTTCATGGGTTGGGTCGCCACGCTTGCCGGCTGGTACACGACCGAGATCGGCCGTCAGCCCTGGCTCGTGCAGGGCGTGCTGTCGACGGCAGAGGCGGTCAGCCAGGTCGCCGCCCCGATGGTGCTGACGACGCTGATTGCCTATCTCGCGGTCTATGGCGCGCTGATGCTGGCCTATATGTGGGTCATCACGCATCTGGCATACAAGGCGGCCAAGGGTGACACCCCGCCGGCCGACCCCAAGAACGCGCCCCAGGCCTCTCTTGCACCGGCGGAATGATGATGATCACCGATGGCGACCTTCCCCTGATCTTTGCCGGCCTGATGGGCCTGTCGATCCTGATCTATGTCGTGCTGGACGGGTTCGATCTGGGCGTCGGGCTTTTGTTCCCCTTTGCCGAGCAGACCGAAAAGGACCGCATGATCGCCTCCATCGGACCGTTCTGGGATGCCAACGAGACATGGCTGGTGCTGGCCATCGGCATTCTGCTGGTGGCCTTTCCCGTCGCGCATGGGGCGATCCTGACGCAGCTTTACCTGCCTGTCGCGGTGATGCTGATCGGGCTGATTCTGCGCGGCGTCGCGTTCGAGTTCCGCGCCAAGGCGCCGGACGCGCACAAGCGGACCTGGGACAACATGTTCTTTACGGGCAGCCTGATGACCGCGCTGTCGCAGGGGTTCATGCTGGGGCTGTACATCATGGGTCTGGGCTGGACCTGGTGGCATGTCGGATTTGCGCTGGTGACGGGGGTGTTTCTCACGGTCGCCTACAGTTTCATCGGGGCCACCTGGGTGATCTTCAAGACCGACGGGCTGTTGCAATCCAAGGCCATCGGCTGGGCCCAAGGGGGCATCTGGGGCGTCGTCCTTGGCATGGGGGCGGTATCGCTGGCCACGCCCTTCGTCAGCGACCGCATCTATGACAAATGGTTCTCGATGCCGTCGATCCTGTATCTGTCGCCGTTGCCCATCATCTCGGGCGCGCTGATCCTGGGCATCTGGTGGATGCTGCGCCGGTTGCCCCTGCCCGGTGACCGCCGCGCCTGGGTACCCTTTGTCGCCACGACCGCCCTTTTCACCTTGGGATTCCTTGGCATGGCCTATTCGTTCTTTCCCTATATCGTCCCCGAGGCGATCACGATCTACGAGGCGGCCTCCGCGCCCGAAAGCCTCTGGATCATCCTCGTCGGCGTGATGGTGGTGCTGCCCATCATCATCGCCTATTCGGTGCTGGCCTATGTGATCTTCAGGGGCAAGGCCACGCATCTGAGCTATGACTGACGGAAAGCGCGGGTCAGGCGGCGCATTCTGGCGTTGTAAATCCCGAACTCACGCCTAAAACGGGCGAACGACGGCCCGGCCGCTATTTCATGCCGTCGCCCGCCCTGCCGACCGACAGCCCCGAGGACCCGATGACCGCAGACGCGCTTGTGATCTTTACCCCCTCTGGCAAGCGGGGGCGCTTTGCCATCGGCACGCCGGTATTGCAGGCTGCGCGCCAGTTGGGCGTCGATCTGGACTCTGTCTGCGGCGGTCGCGGCATCTGTTCCAAATGCCAGATCACGCCCGGCTATGGCGAATTTCCCAAGCATGGCCTGACGGTGGACGAGGATGCGCTGTCGGACTGGAATGCCGTCGAGGATCGCTACAAGCGCATCCGCGGCCTTGCGCCCGGGCGTCGCCTCGGCTGCCAGGCGCAGGTCATGGGCGATGTCGTCATCGACGTGCCGCCGGAATCCCAGGTCCACAAGCAGGTCATCCGCAAATCCGCGACCGAGCGGGTGATGGTGATGGACCCCGCCACGCGCAGCTATTACGTCGAGGTGGACGAGCCCGACATGCACGAACCCTCGGGCGATTTTGAACGCCTGACGCGGGCCCTGGCGGTGCAATGGCAGATCGCCGCACCGACGGCGGGCCTTGGGGTGTTGCGCAAGTTGCAGCCCGTTCTGCGCAAGGGCGAGTGGAAGGTCACGGTCGTCGTCAACCAGGGCCATGACGACGCCGCGCCCCGCATTCTCGACGTGCATCCCGGCTTTCACGAGGGCGGGCTTTACGGGCTGGCCATCGACCTTGGCTCCACCACCATCGCGGCCCATCTGTGCGACCTGTCGGACGGCCGCGTGCTGGCTTCGGCCGGTCTGATGAACCCCCAGATCCGGTTCGGCGAGGACCTGATGAGCCGCGTCAGCTACGTCATGATGAACCCGGGCGGCGACGTGGAGATGACGGCGGCGGTGCGCCAGGCGATCGACGGGCTGGCCGTGACCATTGCCGCCGACGCGGGGATCGATCCCAAGGCGATCTACGAGGCGGTGATCGTCTGCAACCCGGTCATGCATCACCTGCTCCTGGGCATTGATCCGGTGGAACTCGGACAGGCGCCCTTTGCGCTGGCCACATCCGACAGCGTCAGCCTTGATGCGCGCGAGTTGGACTTCGGCGCGCTCAATGCCGCCGCGCGTGTCTACTTGTTGCCCTGCATCGCGGGGCATGTGGGGGCCGATTGCGCCGCCGTTGCCTTGTCCGAAGAACCGGGCAAGTCAAAGGACATGGTGTTGATCGTCGATGTCGGCACCAATGCGGAACTGCTTTTGGGCAACGAGACCAAGGTCCTGGCCTGTTCCAGCCCCACCGGCCCGGCCTTCGAGGGCGCGCAGATCAGTTCCGGCCAGCGTGCCGCCCCGGGGGCCATCGAACGCGTCGAAATCGATCCGTTGACCAAAGAGCCCCGCTTCAAGGTCATCGGGTCCGACCTGTGGTCGACCGATGCGGGCTTTTCGGCGGCCACGGCCACCACCGGCATCACCGGCATCTGCGGGTCGGGCATCATCGAGGCCGTGGCCGAAATGCGCATGGCGGGCCTCGTCGATGCAGGCGGGCTGATAGGCTCGCCCGACCAGACCGGCACCCCCCGCGCGATTCCCGAGGGGCGCACGCATTCCTACCTTCTGCATGACGGCACGGCTGAGGGCGGCCCTCGCATCCTGGTGACCCAGACCGACATCCGCGCCATCCAGCTGGCAAAATCGGCGCTTTATGCCGGGGCGCGCCTTCTGATGGACGAAATGGGCATCGACCATGTGGAGCGTGTGACGCTGGCCGGGGCGTTCGGTGCGCATATCAGCCCCAAGCACGCGATGGTGCTGGGGATGATCCCGGATGTGCCGCTGGACCGCGTCACCTCGGCGGGCAATGCGGCAGGCACCGGCGCGCGGATCGCGCTATGCAGCAAGGCCGCGCGCACCGCCATCGAGGCGACCGTGCACCAG
Source organism: Rhodobacterales bacterium (assembly GCA_031426185.1). Classification (GTDB taxonomy): domain Bacteria; phylum Pseudomonadota; class Alphaproteobacteria; order Rhodobacterales; family Rhodobacteraceae; genus JAJNPS01. The sequence goes on from JANPKV010000226.1 coordinate 3,723, forward strand.
ATCCACAAGGTCGAGACCGCCATCGCCCCCCGCTTTCAGGAACACTTCGTCAACGCCAATGCGATCCCGCACGCCACCGACCCCTTTACCGAACTTGGCAAGATCGTCACCCTGCCCGAGGTCAGCTTCAACATGAACGGCAGTGGCGGCGACAACAGGCGGCGCAGGCGGGGGTGACAGTCGCCGCCGACCGCGATAGCGTGACCCCGATGTCAGACGATCCGGTCGCCAGCCTCCTATTTGATGTCGCAGCGCAGGACCGCGCTGCGTTTTCCGAACTTTATGCGACAACCTCTTCGAAACTTTTCGGAGTCCTTTTGCGTATGCTTGGGGACAGGGGGGAAGCGGAGGATGCGTTGCAAGAGGTCTACACACGGGTTTGGTTGCGCGCCGCGCGCTTTGACGCCGCACGCGCCCGTGGGATGACCTGGCTCATCGCCATCTCGCGCAATCTGGCCATCGACCGCCTGCGTGCCCGCCCCGAAGCGGGGATCGGCGACGAGGCGGTGATCGACGCCCTGCCCGACCTGAGCACCGGTGTTGAAACCCGGATGATCGCCGCGGGCGAGGCGCGTCGGGTCACCGATTGCTTTCAGACGCTGGAACCCGACAAGGCGGCCGCCGTGCAGGGTGCCTATCTCAGCGGCCTCAGCTATGCCGACCTCGCTGTGCGCCACAATGTGCCCGTCAACACCATGCGCACATGGCTGCGCCGGGGTTTGCTGAAACTGAAAGAGTGTCTGGAGTCATGACCGACGACCGCGCCCTGACCCCGATGGAAGAGGCCGACCTTGTGGCGGCCGAATTCGTCATGGGCACGCTGGCCCTGCAGGAACGCGCAAGCGCCGAGGCACGCATCAAGTCCGATGCAGGCTTTGCCGCCATGGTCGCATCCTGGGAAAACCACTTTGCCGATCTCAACGATGCCTATGTCGAGGTGGACGCCCCCGACGTGATGCCTCAGATCGAGGCGCGGCTGTTCCCGCAGGCGGCCCGCGCGCGCTCCTCCTGGCTGGGCTGGCTGTCGGGTGCGCTGGCGGCAGCGTTGGTTGCGGCTGCGGTCGTGGTATTCTTTGCGCCCCCGCCGCCGCCCAGTGCCACCGTGATCGCGACCTTGGGTGCCGAAGGCAGCCCGCTTGCCTTCGAGGCCCGGTATGACGGGGCCTCGCTGATCGTGGCGCGCCTTGCCGGCCCTGCCGCCGGACCGGACCGCGTCCACGAATTGTGGATCATCGCCCCCGAGGCCGCTCCGGTGTCTTTGGGTCTGTTGGGCGACGGGCCGTTGTCCATTCCCTATCCCCTGCCGCCCGCGGGCTGGATTCTGGCCGTGTCGCTGGAACCGACCGGCGGGTCCACCACGGGTGCGCCGACCGGTCCGGTTCTGGCCACCGGTGCAGTCACGGACCTGTGAACAGATAAACCTCACCGTGCCTGAAACTTTGTGCCCGACCTTCCCGTAGTTGTTCACGTGAGGCGGGAATGGACCCGTCGCCAAGTTCGCAATGGGAGTTGCCACAATGCTCAAATCCGTCCGTCTTGCTACGGCCCTTCTGGCCCTGTCGACCGGCTTTGCCCTGGCCGAAAGCCATGCCATGGAAAACCCGATGGTTGGCGGTGCCGCCATGTTCGAAGACAAGAACATCATCGAGAACGCCGTGAATTCGGCCGATCACACCACGTTGGTCGCAGCCGTGCAGGCCGCCGGTCTGGTCGAGACGCTGTCGGGTGCCGGTCCCTTCACCGTGTTCGCGCCGACCAATGACGCCTTTGCCAAACTGCCTGCCGGCACCGTGGACACCTTGCTCAAGCCGGAAAACAAGGACCAGTTGACCAAGATCCTGACCTGTCATGTCGTCGACAAGGCCGTGATGGCCGAAGCCCTGAACGGCATGATCGCGGCGGATGGCGGCAAGCACCCCGTCCCGACGCTGGGCGGCTGCACGCTGCAGGCCAGCTACGAGGGCGACATGATCAAGCTGACGGATGAGATGGGCAATGTCGCCACCGTCACCATCGCCGATGTGAAGCAGTCGAACGGCGTGATCCACGTCATCGACACCGTAATGTTGCCGGCCATGTAAGGCCAACCCGGGGTCCGC
>JANPKV010000227.1:0-4872 GCA_031426185.1 Rhodobacterales bacterium
ATCATCGTCCCGCAACGCCACCTCTTCGAGTAAGGCACGACGCACAGATGGTGGGCAAAACGCGCAACCTGCACGGGGCTGTGGTCGGGGCTGCAGCGGGTATGCTGTACCTGCAGGCCCTCCCCTCCCTTGCCCAGGAAATCGGCGATCGCGCCACAGGGCTGACCTTCGGCATCGAACAGGGCTTTGAGATCGGGGAAAACCTTGGCCTCGACGTGCCCGCGACGGGCACCAGCGCGATTGCCGCGACCCGGCTGTCGCTGTCCTATTTCGACAGCACCGAAGTGGAGCGCTTTGCCCTTGATCTTGGGGGCGTGCTGCGCTTTGCCGAAACGCCCGATGGCTCCGAGGGCGGCTTTGCCGATCCCTCCGCGCGGCTCAGCTATACCCGGGAGGCTGCCAATGCCTTGCTGGTGGTGACCGCCCGCGCCAACCAGACCGACCTGAGCTTTGACCGCGACATCAGCGATTTCATCGACGAGGACGGCACGATCGACCTGCCGGACGATTTCGACCTGACCGGCGAGGGGACGCGGGCCGAATATGTCGTCGCGACCGAATTGACCCTGCGCCGCCGCGCGCCGCTCAGCTTCGTGCTCGGGGCCGCCTATGAAGTGACCGATTACGCCAATACCAGTTCGGGCACCCTTTTCGACGAAGAGGCCCTGCGGCTCGACGCGACCGCCAACCTGCGCTTTTCGGCAGTCAGCTCGGGCTCGGTGGCGCTTGGCTATGACGACATCCGGACCGACGATGCGAGCGAAACCCATCGCAAGATCACCTCGCTGACTTTCGGCTATTCGCGCGAGCTGTCGCCGATCCTGCGGGTGGGGGCCAGCCTCGGGCTGAGCCATACCGACCGCGAGCTTCTGGCGGGCAGTTCCACCGAAAACGAGACCACGGCAAGGGTCGAGGTGACCCGCGATCTGCCCACCGGCAGCATCGGCGGCAATATCGGCGTGACCTGGCCCGAAGAGGGCGGCTCGGAACTGGTCGGACAGCTTGACTGGCGCCAAGAGCTGCCGACCGGCAGTATTTCGGCCAGCTTCACCCAGGAGGCCGAGACCACCACCGATGGCGAAACCCGGCCCACCTCTGCACTTTCGGTGAATTATGGGTATGATATCAATGCCGTATCGGGCATCGACTTCGGGCTGACCTATCTTGTCGCCTCGGGCACCGCGACCCGTAACCGCGTTGCGGAAAGCGATGTGTCGATCACCTATCGCCGCGCCCTGACCGAAGACTGGTCGCTGCGCACGGGTCTGACCTACCAGACCCGCGACGAGGAAACCGTGGGAAGCGCGGAATCGCCCTTTGCCTTCCTGAACATCGGCCGGACCTTCGATCTGCGCTAGGGCGGCCGTTTGGCCCGGAACCGCCCCCGGCCCCCTCAGGGGGTCGCCGAGGATGTGCCCTGCCCTGCCTCGTCCTGCACCAGCACCTCGGGGGCGGATTCCAGCCCCAGATCGACCGCAAGTGCCGTCTTTAGCGCAATATACTGGCGCGCCATCTCGCGGCACGACGAGGCCAGCGTGCCCCGTGCGTTCGACACGTCCCGTTCGCGGTCCAGAAGGTCAAGCACCGTCACCTCGCCGCCGGTCTCCAGCAATTCACGCGTCAGCGCCAGAGCCCGCCTGTTGAGCGTGACCGACTTTTCCGCAGCATTGGCGGACCGGTAAGACCCTTCCAGCGCGGCAAGCGCGCTTTCGACCTGTTCGACCGCCGACAGGACAGCACCCCGCCATTGCGCCAGCGCGCCATCGGCCCGCGCATTGGCGGCGCGGACATCCTGTGCCAGGGCGCCTTGTGAAAAGACCGGCAGCGTCAGCCCGGCCGCCAGACTGCGGCTGGCATCACCGCCCGCCAGAGGGGCCTGGATCACCCCGTTCAGCGACAGCGTCGGATAGCGCGCGGCCTCGGCTGCCGTCATGTCGGCAATGGACGCGGCATAAAGCCGTTCGGCCTGACGGATATCGGGTCGGAACCGCAACAGGTCCGCAGGCACGCCCAGATCGCCGGCACGTCGCGGCAAGGGCTGGCGTCCAGGATAGGACAGATCGACCCCGATATCGCCCACCGTACGCCCGAGCAGCGTAGAGATGCGGTTGCGCGTCTGGATCACGGTCGCCTCAAGCTGGGGGATATCCACCTGCGTGTCGGCCAGAAGGGCACGGGCCTGAAGTACGTCCAGTTCGGTCCCGGTGCCAGCCTCGGTACGGGTCTCGATGTTGCGCAAGGACCGCTGCCGCGAGGCCAGGTCTTCCTGGCGGTGCGCCAGCCGCGTCTGGTAAAAACGCAGGTCAACATAGCTTGTGGCCAGTTCGGCAATCAGCTGCCGCCGGGCATCAATGCCCGCATCCCGCGCGGCATCGGCCCGCGCTGCTGCCGCGCGCTTTTCCGCCCGGCGTCCGCCCGCGGGGTCGAAAAGGGCTGACAGGCCGACCTCTCCGGTATCGGATGTGTCACTGTTACTGCTGATTTCGACCCTTCCGTCACCCAGAACACCCGAGGCTGCCGCACGTCCCGACAGCGCCTCGGCCTCGGCCAGACGCGCGCGCGCCTCGGCAAGGCTGGGGTTTTCCGCCAGGGCCGCAGCCACCAGATGGTTCAGGACCGGGTCGTGAAAATTTTCCCACCAAAGCCTGTCTGCGGCGCTCGGGGCTGCCGGGGCGGCGACATGGCGTGAATACTGCGCGGGTAACGTCATCTGCGGCGCCTGGTATCCGGGCACTGCGGCACATGCGCCCAGCATCAAGAACGCAGATAGCGCAAGGCGTGGATAGGCACGCGCCGGGGGATGTGCTCCCCCCCTCATGAACCATTGCATCGGGTCTGTCCTGCTCTACTGCCATGGTGCCCGTCTTCGCAGGGTTGTCCCTGTCCCGGAGCACCGATTGACCAAATCATAGCAGAGCCGGAGCCCGGCCGTGCCGGGGGCCCCGCACGAATTTCAGGCGGTGTTGCAGGGCAGCACCGCATTGACCAGAAAAGACAATATCTTGTCATGCCCCGCCCGGGTGGCACTATCCGCGGTCGGCTCTATTCGCAGCCGGACCCTATTCGCGGAAAGCCCGGTCGAAAAAGGACATGAAGGGACGCAAAAGATAGGACAATACCGTCTGCTCGCCGGTGGTCAGGAAAACCTCCACCGGCATGCCCGGCAACAGCGTGTCATCGCCCAGCTTGGCCATCTCATCCACGCGGGGGATGACCTCGATGGCATAAAAACTTGCCCCCGTCACCTCGTCGCGCAGAGTGTCGGCCGAGATCTTGGACACATCCCCCAGGATCGGGGGGATCTTGCGCTGGTCAAGGCCCGAAAACCGGAGCGAGGCTTCTTGCCCGGGAAAGACCTCATCGATATTCATCGCCTCGATGCGGGCGGAAATGACCATCGGCTGATCCTGCGGCACGACATAGAGGATCGGCTGTGCCGGCTGCACCACCGATTGCACCGCAAAGACCTGCGAGTTGTAGATGACCCCGCCCAGGGGCGCGCGCACATCCAGCCGGGCCAGCGTCTCTGCCAAGGCCAGTTGCCGTTCCACCAGCTCAATCTCGCGGAACTGCAGATCGCGCAGGGCGGTCGTGGCCTCTTCCTGGCGTTGGGTTGTCAGTTGCAGCCGGAAAATGCCGTTTTCGGCCAGCTTGCCGCGCAGTTCGGCCGTTTCGGCATCGATCTGGCCCAACTGGCCGGTCATGCGGGCGCGCTCACGCTGCAGATCCAGCACTCGCGCCGCCTGCGTCAGCTTTTGCGCCAACAGCCGTTCCTGATCCGCAAGTTCGCCGTCCATAAGGTCAATCTGCGTCTGCAGAGACGCTTTCTGGGCGTCAAGACCGTCGATCCGGTTGCCGATCTGGGCATTCTGTTCCTCCAAAAGCGAGGTCTGCTGGGCCAGCGCCTCAAGACGGGTGGCAAACAGCGTCTCTTCGCCCTCGATCTGGCGGCGGGTCTCAGGATCGGTTTCGCCCAGTTTGCTGAGTTCGGGGGAAAAGGTGACAGCGTCCTTGCCATCCCGCTCGGCCTCCAGGCGTGCCTGCCGCGCGGAAATCTCGCGCAGCTGGCCTTCGATGATCGTCAGTTCCGACTGCAGGCGCGTGCCATCAAGCCGGATCAGCACGTCGCCCGCCTTGACGGTGTCGCCATCCTTGACAAGGATTGCCCCCACCACGCCGCCATCGGGATGCTGGACGACTTGCCGGTTGTTTTCCCCGCTGATGATGCCCGAGCTGACCACCGCGCTGGAAAGCTGCGCCGTCGTGCTCCAGACGCCGAGCCCGCCGACCAGAACAACCAGCGCCAGAATGCCCGAGGTCAGCGCGCCGCCGGCACGCCATTCAGGCATGGCTTCCTGCATCGGGGGCAGGGGCGGCGGCATGCGCAACGGATGGTCCCCCTGGCGGATGACCTCCAGCGCCCCGCCTTCGGGCCGAGGCACGGTCTGCGGCACCGGGGCCGGGATCGCCGCCCCACCGGACGAGGCCGGGTCAGGGGCGGCCACAAGCAGCGCCTCTGCGGCGCCATCGGTTGGCAGGACGGGAATGGCACCCTCGCCAACAAGATCGGCCGGGCTCAGCGTTCGGCGGCGGCCCTGGAACGCGGCGCGGGGCAGGGTGCTGGCCCGGGGGGCCCGGGGCGTGGGATCCTGCGGGTCCATGGTCAGATCGCCTCACGGGCGCGCAGGGTCTGCTGCACGGTATCAGCGTTCTTCAACATCTTTTCCATTACCTCGTCGCGCGGACCAAATGCCGCCACAGAGCCGTTTTCCAGCACCATCAGCATGTCGCATTCGGCGATCGCCTTGGGCCGGTGGGTCATGATGATGACCGCCTTGCCCGCCGCCTTGAACTGTCGCACGGCCATGTTCA
>JANPKV010000228.1:0-2167 GCA_031426185.1 Rhodobacterales bacterium
GGGACAGATCGCGATGTCGCGCGATCTGGGCCACATCGGTTTCAGCTTCGAGGGCGGTCATCACCATGTGCAGATGTTCAACATCGCGCAGATCGACGTCTATGATGAGACGGTAAAAATCTGGTTTGCGGTCGGTGAATCGCAGGTCGGAGATATTGGCCTTTTGCTCGCCGATCAAGGTGCAGATGCGCCCGAGGACCCCCGCATCGTTTGAAATCGTGACGTCAAGCCCCACAGTGTAGCGCGCCGCGTGGCGTCCCGCATGCCAATGCAGGTCGACCCATCGCCCCGGCTGTTCTTCGAACTCTTCAAGGGCCGGGCAGTCGATGGCGTGGATGATGACGCCCTGGCCGCGATAAGTGATGCCCACGATCCGTTCTCCGGGAACAGGCTGGCAGCAGGGCGCACGACGAAAGTTCTGGTCCGCGGTCAGCCCCACCACCGAAAGCTGCGCATCGACTTCTTCTGCGGTGGCCATCGACAGTTCGGGATACAGCGTTTCGACCACGCGGCGAGCGGTGACCTCTGCCGACCCAAGCCGCGCCAGCAGGTCGTTTTCATCCGCTAGACCCATCATCTTGGCCGCCGTGCGCAACGCCTTGTCGGTCGCCTTCTTGCCCACGTGGTCAAAGGCGGCGCGCGCCAGTTCGTGACCCAGCTTGACGAAACGGCCACGGTCTTCCTCGCGCAGGGACCGCCGGATCGCTGCCTTGGCGCGGCCCGTGGTGACGATGTCGATCCACGACGCCTGCGGTCGCTGGCCTTCGGCGGTGATGATCTCCACGGACTGGCCATTCTTCAGTCGCGTCCACAAGGGCACGCGGATGCCGTCGACCTTGGCCGACACGCAGGAATTGCCAATCCGCGTGTGGATGGCATAGGCATAGTCGAGTGGCGTCGCACCGCGCGGCAACTGGATCACATCTCCCTTCGGCGTGAAGCAAAAGACCTGATCAGAATACATCTCGAGTTTGACATGTTCGAGAAACTCATCGTGATTTTCTTCGTCCATGCGTTCGGTCAGAGACGCGATCCATTTCACCGGATCGACGGCAAACGGGTTCCTGGCGCGCACCCCTTCGCGGTAGGACCAATGCGCGGCGACACCCGCCTCGGCGACTTCGTGCATTTCCTGGGTGCGGATCTGCACCTCGACGCGCTTGCCATCGCGGCCAGAGACCGTGGTATGGATCGACCGGTAGCCGTTGTTCTTTGGCTGGCTGATATAGTCCTTGAACCGACCCGGCACCGCACGCCAGCGCTGATGGATCACACCGAGGATACGGTAGCAGTCCGCGACATCGCCGCAGATGATGCGAAAGCCGTAGATGTCCGACAGGCGCGAAAAGGCCAGGTCCTTTTCCTGCATCTTGCGCCAGATCGAATAGGGCTTTTTGGCACGGCCATAGACCGTCGCCTCGATATGGGCCTTTTCCAGTTCGTTGCGGATATCGCTGGTGATCTTGTGCACGACATCGCCGGCCTCGCGCTGCAGCGTCAGAAAGCGGCGGATGATGGAATTGCGCGCGTCCGGATTGATGACCTTGAAGGACAGATCCTCCAGCTCTTCCCGCATCCACTGCATACCCATGCGACCCGCAAGGGGCGCATAGATTTCCATCGTCTCACGGGCTTTCTGCGCCTGCTTTTCCGCGCTCATCGACCGGATCGTGCGCATGTTGTGCAGCCGGTCGCCAAGCTTGACCAGGATCACCCGCAGGTCCTTGGACATCGCGATGAACAGTTTGCGAAAGTTCTCGGCCTGCTGGCTTTCGGACGATGACAGCTGCAGATTGGTCAGCTTGGTCACCCCGTCGACCAGTTCGGCAACCTCGGCCCCGAACAGGCGCACGACTTCCGTGTAGGTGGATTTGGTGTCCTCGATCGTGTCGTGCAACAAGGCGGTGATGATGGTCGCATCATCCAGCTGCTGTTCGGTCAGGATCGCAGCCACGGCCACGGGATGGGTGAAGTAGGGCTCGCCCGATTTGCGGAACTGGCCCTCGTGCATTTTCATGCCGTAGGCATAGGCGGTCCGGATCGCCTCGGCGTTGCAGCGGGGATTGTAGTTGCGGACAAGCGCGATCAGGTCTTCGACGTCGATCATGCTTGTCCTGCCCAGGCCAACCCGGCCTTAATGGTCGCCTTGCGCTTCCATCAATGCGCG
>JANPKV010000229.1:0-3756 GCA_031426185.1 Rhodobacterales bacterium
GTAGTAGTCAAAGACATCGCGGTCGGCGGGCATGGCGTTCTTCACGCCCATGACGAACTGTATGTATGCCGGTGCCCTGAGGCGCCCGTCGCGCTGCATCGCTGCGGCATGATGGATGTGGGAAAGGTCGAACGCCTCCACCTCCGGCTTGACGTCATAGGTGATCATCTGGGCGGCTAGCCAGTCGACAAGGTCCGGCGGGTTTTCATAGACCCGGGTGGGAAAGTTGGTCGATCCCACCGTCAGCGATGCCATGTCGGGCCGGAGCGGCAGCATGCTCCCCCGGGTCCTCCCCGCGCCTGACCGCCCGCCGGTGGAGAACTGGATGATCATCCCCTTGCAGTGGCGCTCAACCCCCTCTTTCAGCAAAGCGAATTTCTCGGGGTCCGATGACGGGCTTTCGTCGTCATTGCGGACATGCGCGTGCACAATGGTCGCCCCGGCCTCAAAGGCTGCGTGGGTGCTTTCGATCTGTTCGGCGACGGTGATCGGGACTGCGGGATTGTCGGCCTTGCGCGGCAGGGACCCGGTGATGGCCACGCAGATGATACAGGGTTTCATGGCGGATTCTTTCCAGATTTGGCCAGCGTGAAGTCCCAGTCCAGCGCCCATTCGGGGGCCGCATCGCTGCCGGTCTGGCGGAAATCACCGATCAGGCTTTCTTTTACACCGAAAACCGCATCGATCTCCAGATAGGGGCAGTCGGGCGGGAACACGTGGGTGATGACCGTCTCATGCCCCTCGGCCTTGACGATGAAATGGATGTGGGCGGCGCGGTTCGGGCCGCGATGCATCGCCCCCAACAGCTTGCCGACCGGGCCGTCGAAGGGGATCGGGTAATAGCGCGGCTTGACGCTGCGAAAGCTGTAGCGCCCGTCGTCGTCAGTGGTGAAAATGCCCCGCAAGTTCATGTCGGGCTGCACGCCCTTTTGCTGCACATCATAAAAGCCGTCGTCATTGGTTTGCCAGGCGTCCACCGTTGCCCCTGCGATCGGCTTGCCTTCGGTGTCCAGAACACGCCCACGCACGACGAGGGGTTCGCCCTTGCCGTCCAGGCAGATGTCGTCGCCGTTCCGCCGATGGGGCGGGTTCTCGACATAGAACGGCCCAAGGATCGTGTTCTCGGTCGCGTCGTCGCCGTGGGAATGGTTGATCGCATCAACCAGCATGGTGACGCCCAGCGTATCCGACAGCAAGATGTATTCCTGCCGCCAATCGTTGCACATCTGGCCGGTGTCGGTGAGAAAGCGGATCGCGGTCAGCCATTCCTCATGCGTCGGGCGAACCTCCTTGACGAATTCGTGCAGATGGCGGACGGCCGAGGTCATCACCTCGCGCAGACGCGGGTCGGTGTCTGCCCCCATCCGGGCAAGGACCACATCTGCAGAGGTCTCCTCCTCGAAATAGGGATATTTGGTCCAGGGGCGTTTGAGGGCTGTCATGGCATGGGTCCTTCAGTGTCCCAGCACTGCGCGCAACACGCGGTCGCCATGGCGGCGTCGACCACCGGCGCCGGCATCAGGTGTTCGGCCTTGGACAAGGGATGCGTGCCCCTGGTTTTCAGCCGCCCGATTTCTTCGCCGGCGAGGCTTTCGCAGAACACGTTCTCCCCCATGATTTCCTGCGGCGCCGCATGCATGTAAGCCTCGGCCTCCACTTCTGGCCCGAGATCACGAAGCACTTCCATCGTGCGCTGGTTGGTGATGTGGGCGCGAGGCGTGTTGGCCAGCCAGCGGTAGCGGTTGACCACCATGTTGGCCACGCCCGACGAACACAAAAGTGCCGCCGTCGACGATCCGGCAGGACCGGTGCCGATGATCAGAACGTCGGTTGAAATGTCAGCTTGCATCCCCGGTTCGCAGGGCAATGGCCTTGCCAAGACCCGTGGTCGATCCGCCCCCTAGGCTGATGACGCAGGTTGCCGCACTGTCGCGGTAGGCGGCGACGGCCTTGTCGGTCACATCCGTAGGGGTGTGCATCGCGGCTTCGGCAAAGACACCTGCGGAAAGCGTTCCGATCGTGTCGGACAAGCTCTGGGCCTGATCCACCTGATGCGGGGTGGACAGGACCAGCGTGCGGCTGTGGCCAAGGCGCTGCACCTCGGGCGCGACTTGCGACAGGGTGCCCGCGCCAAAGATGACGCGGCTGGTCATGCCGGGAAAGACGAAGGACCGGCTCATCGGGCGGCCACCATTGCGGGCCTGCGCCCCTGCGACAGGTCAGACAGCAGGGCCGCAAGCATGGCGCGTTCGGGCGGCGACACTTCATGCGGGCGACCGGGAAACACGTCGCAGCGCAAGGCGGCGCCCTGACTGCCGAATGCGGCTGCGGCCTCGGCAAAGGCGGCAACCGGAATCCAGGGGTCGGCGTCGCTGCCGGTCAGGTAGACGGGCAGGCCGGGCATCGGGACGCTTGCACGGAGTCGCTGCCGATCCCGACGCGGCACCCGGTCAGGGCCACCAAGGCATCAGGCCGGGCGCGCCCCGTCATTGCATGCTCCACCGAAAGGCAGCGACAAGGACATGGACACCGTGGAAGTGCGTTTGGCTTATTCATTCTGATTTCAGCGGCGAGGGCACGGATTGCCCTCGCCAAAACAGATTAAGATGCACGTGAAGTGCCATGTCAAAGCCCGCCGATCTCCCACCCTCCGGCATTGACAGACTCCTTGCCATAATGGCCGCCTTGCGCGACCCTGCCACCCGCTGTCACTGGGACATCCCGCAAACCTTCGCCAGCATTGCCCCCTACACGCTCGCGCAGCGCAAGGAAAACAGGATCACGGTGCTGCCATTCGACATACCGCAGCCCAATCGCAGCCTCGGCATCCTTCGTCGGGTGTCTCCGAACCGGTCACAGGCGGCTGACCGGCTGGCGAGCCATGTCTCGTCCGCGTTCGAGGACCTGAAGCATCTTATCAAGCGCCACGAGAATGCAGTCGTCTGGAGCCGCTGAGACGGTCCTGCTGCGCCGGCCGGATCAACGAGCCGCGCTAGGAACTGCGCCCATAGCCGCGCGTCAGGTCGCGCAGACGTGTCAGGATGGCTTCCTGCTCCAGCGAGACGCGCCAAGGCGCACCCTGGGCCAGACCGCCGGTGGTCGCCACCATCGGCATGTCGGGTTCGTGATGTTCGGCCACGATCGCCATCGCCCATTTCTCGAACTGGCGCTTGGGCGCCGGCCCTGCCTCGGTCAGGCGGATCGCGTCGTGCCGGGGATCGGCCTTGATCCGGGCATAAAGCGCCTCCACAGCAGCCTGAGGCCCTTCGAGCACCTGGGCGAACCAGTCATCATACAGCATCAGCGCGCCGGTGATCCCGAGGCTTGCATTCTTGAGCCGCGCCACCTTCAGAATTTCGGCCAGCGCCGCGTCGTCCTTGCCCTGCTTGGGCAAAAGGCTGTGGCTGCGGTAGATCAGACGAAAACAGGGGCCGGTAGAGGTGACCGGTTCTGCAGTCCTGGTGTCAGTGCCCATGTCTCACTCCCCATGCGCGATGTGTATCCTTGTGGCGCGGGCCCGGTTCAGGGCACGATCACCCCACGTCCGGCGAAGCGGCGGTTCTTGAAATCGTCCAAGGCCACGTTGATGTTGTCCAGACTGTACTGGGCGTAGTGCATCTTGACCTTGCCGTCGGCGTTCAGCTCCATCAGCTCGACCAGTTCGGTGTAGTTGCCGACCAGGCTGCCGCCGATGTTGATCTCGTTGATCACCAGATGCGCGGTCGGGACCTCGATCTTGCCGCCATAGCCGATCAT
>JANPKV010000230.1:0-14312 GCA_031426185.1 Rhodobacterales bacterium
TCACCTCGCGCGGGGGCTGGGCGCGCTGCAGGTTGACCCGGATCACCGAGATGCCTGCGTTGTAGCTGTCCAGCGTCGTCTGCACTGCGGTTTGCAGATCGGTGGCGATCACGCCCCGGTCACGGTTCAGAATGGGCGACAGTTCGGACCGCGCGATGATGTCGCGCATGGCACTTTCCGCCACGGCGCGGATGGTGCCTTCGGGGTCCTGAAGGTTGAACAGATAGCGTTCCGGATCGGCAATGTTCCACACAACCTGGAACCCGATATCGACGATGTTCTGGTCGCGGGTGACCATCAGACCGCTGTCGGCGCCGCTGTCGGCCGTGCCGATTTCGGTCATCCGTTCGCCGGTGACCTGGACCTTTTCATAGGTCACGACGGGCCATGGCGCAAAGTTGAGGCCGGGACTGCCGACGCCCGAGCTTTCGCCAAGGAACAGCTCCACCGACCGCTCTTCCGGCCGGACCGTGTAGAACGACATGAAGCCCCAAAGCGCCACCGCAGCCAAAGCTGCCAGCGCGATGCCCTGGCGCGAAAAAATGGGCCCCGTCGGGCCACCGTCGCCGCCGCCGCCGGGACCACCGGTCCGTGACCGGCCACCCATCAGAACGCGGAGCTGTTCCTGCCCCTTGCGCATCAATTCGTCGATTTCGGGAATTTGCGGGCCTTCACCCGGCCTGCGCGGGCCGCCTGGCCTGCGTGGGTCATTGCCCCGTCCATTATCGCCGGGACGACCGCCAGTACCGCGATCATCACCCTTGCCCCCGCCCCCCCAGGGACCGCCGTTATCCGACATAATCGTCCTTTCTTAAGTTCAGTTGTCCCTTTAACTGGTTACTCGGGACAGAAAATCAAGGAATTGCGCCTCAACTGCGGCGCATTGGCCGCCGCATCGTCACCAGTTCTTCGGACATCGTGGGATGAACCGCCACTGTGCGGTCAAAATCCTCTTTGGTGGCGCCCATCTTGACCGCGATCGCGGCCAGCTGGATCATCTCTCCGGCCTGCGGGCCGACGATGTGACAGCCAAGGACACGCCGCGTCGCCACCGAGACCACCAGCTTCATCAGGACGCGGTCCGGACGGCCCGCAAACAGGCTTTGCATCGGGCGGAAGGTGGCGGAATAGACCTCGATCTCTTCCTGCTCACGCGCGGCCTCTTCGGTCAGGCCAACGGCGCCAAGTTCGGGCTGGGTAAAGACGGCCGATGCCACCAGGTCGTGGTCGGCCTTGGTCGGCACACCGCGAAACACCGTGTCGGCGAATGCATGGCCCTCGCGGATGGCGACGGGGGTCAGGTTGATCCGTCCGGTCACGTCGCCCACCGCGTAGATTGACGGCACCGCAGTCTGGCTGTAGTCATCGACCACGATCTGACCGGCGCGGCCGAATTGCACGCCCAGATCCTCAAGCCCGATCCCCGCCGTGTTTGGTTTGCGCCCAGTTGCATAAAGCACCTGATCAAAGACGTCGTCGGAACCGTCCGTCCCCACCGCCCTGATGCCGGCATCGGTCTTTTCCAACCGCAGCACGTCGGTACCGCACCGGATCGTGATCCCGTTCGCCTGCATCGCGGTCGCGACATGTCCGCGCGCCTCGTCGTCAAAGCCGCGCAGGATTTGCGCACCCCGGTAGAACTGGGTGACTTGCACCCCCATCCCGTTCAGAATGCAGGCAAATTCCGACGCGATATATCCGCCCCCCACGACCAGCGCGCGTTTGGGCAAGGCCGCCAGATGGAATATCTCATTCGAGGTGATGGCAAGTTCGCTGCCCGGAAACTCCGGCACGAAAGGCCGCCCGCCGGTCGCCACCAGCACATGCTTGGCGCGCATCCGCTCACCACTGGCCAGCCGCACGGTATGGGGATCCTCGACCACCGCGCGGCTGTCATGGATCGTCACGCCCGCCCCCACCAGCGTGGCGCGGTAGGCGGCCTCCAGCCGGCTCAGCTCCCGTTCCAGCGCGTCGCGGAAACGCGGCCAGTCAAACCCGTGCACCATGGCATCCCAGCCATAGGCCTTGGCATCCAGGATCATGTCCGCATAGCCCGACGCAAAGACCATCAGCTTTTTCGGCACGCATCCGCGAATGACGCATGTCCCGCCCATCCGGCTTTCCTCGGCCAGATGGACCGCTGCGCCTCCTTCGGCCGCCGCGATCCTGGCCGCGCGCACCCCGCCCGATCCACCACCGATCACGAAAAGATCACAGTCGAACGCCATCCCGTCAGTCCTCGAGATCGGCAAAGATGTTGGACGCAGCAAACGACTGCGCGTCCTCAAGGCCGGTGTGGCCGACCTCCGCATGGGTGACGTCAACGCGCCCGTCGGGATGGCCGATCACAAGCGTGTCGCAGATATCCAGGAACAACCCGTTTTCCACCACGCCGGGGATCTGGTTCAGCGCCAGCGCCAATTGCCGGGGATTGCCGATCCATTGCAGGCGCAGATCGACGATGAAGTTGCGCTCGTCTGTCAGCAGCGGCTGCTCCCCGCTCATCCGCAACACGCAGTCGCGGTTGAGCACGTCAAGATCGACAAGTAGTTCCTCGATCAGCGCCTTGGTCGTCTGCCAGCCAAATGGCACGATTTCCACCGGCAAGGGAAATGCGCCCAATTGCGCCACCTGCTTGGCCGCATCGGCGATCACGATCATCCGGTCTGACGCTGTCGCGACGATCTTTTCCTGCAAAAGCGCCGCGCCGCCCCCCTTGATCAGGTGCAGATGCGGGTCAACCTCATCGGCACCGTCGATGGTCATGTCGAGCCATTTCGCCTCGTCCAGCGATACCATGGGGATACCGACCTCGCGCGCAAGATCCGCCGTGCGGGACGATGTCGCCACCGCCGTGACCTGCAGCCCCTCGGTGCGAATGCGTTCGCCCAGCGCATGGACCATGAACACGGCTGTCGACCCGGTACCCAACCCCAGTTTCATGCCGCTTTCGACAAACCCCGTTGCGTGGCGCGCGGCGGCTTGCTTGGCTATATCGGTCGGGGACAAGGCTCCGGGCATTCAGGCATCTCCTCGGCTGGGCGGCGCGGTCCGCATCGCGGCCCCGCTTATAGGCAGTTGCGCCCGCCGGTGCGAGGGGGTTTTGTGGCAAGAGCCCGCCTGCCCCCGCCAACACGCACCATGACGCCGCAGAACTTATGTGCCAAGTCGCAAACCGGCACGGCTTTGTGCGGCCCCGGGGTTAGGGTCGGAAACTGGATGGAGACCACCCGATGTATCTGCTTCACGACATGCCGGACAGTTGCTCGCTGATCATTCGCCTTGTCATGGATGAGGCGGGCCTGCCCTGTCAGGCGGCACCCGTGGACGCCGAGGCACGCAGGACCGACAGCGACGGCTACCGCGCCATCACCCCGACCGGCCTGATCCCAGCACTCGAAACCCCGCAAGGTGTCGTGTTTGAGACCGGCGCAATCCTGTTGTGGCTGTGCGACCGGCATGGCCTTGGGCCAAGCGAAGCGGCTCCGGCGCGGACGACCTTGCTGAAATGGCTGTTCTTTGTGTCCAACACGCTGCACGCCGACCTGCGCCAGCTGTTCTACCCGGAATCATACGTGCCCAAAGCCGCCCAAGACGGCCACCACGCGCTGATCACGGCTCGGGTGAAACGCCACTTTGCGCTTGTCGATGCCGCTGTCGCCGACGCGCCGGGGCTGTTCGCTCCAGGTGGCCTGCTGGCCCCCTATCTTGCCTTTCTGATCCGTTGGTCGGTCCTTTACGCCAGCGGACCGCAACCCTGGTTCATGCTGTCGGACTATCCTGCCCTGGCCCTCATGGCCCACACGCTTGAGGCACGGCCCGCAACCCAACGCCTGATGGCGGCCGAGAGGCTTGGCACCACCCCCTTTACCGCCCCGCGCCCCGCAACCGCGCCCGTGGCGGCCGCGACATGACCTGCTTGCAACCCCCGCCCGCCAGGACCAAGGTTCCCGGATGACCTACGTCCTGCATACCTGGCCCGACTCTGCTGCTCTGATCGTGCGACTGGTGCTGGAAGAATTGGGCGTTGCCTACAGGACCGTCACGATTGACCGGGCTGGTGGCGCGCTCGACAGTCCAGCCTACCGCGCATTGCAGCCCATGGGCAAGATTCCGGTGCTGGAAACCCCGGACGGCCCGATCTTCGAGACCGCCGCGATCTTGCTTTACCTGTCGGAAAAACATGCAAGCCTCGCCCCCGCCCCGAACACGCCAGAGCGCGCGGCCTTTCTGAAATGGTTCATCTTCGTCACCAACGAGGTGCATCCCACGGTGATGCAGATCTTCTACCCCGACCGTATTGCGGGACCGGAGGCAGCCGCCGCCGTCACCCTGACCGCGACGGCCCGCCTGCGCGAGGATCTGACCCTGCTGGACGACATGATCGCGCGTGACCGCCCATCGTGGCTGTCGCCCGACGCCCCATCGATCCTTGGCTACTTTGTCGCCACGCTTGTCCGCTGGATCAGCACCTTGGAATCCGGCCACCCTGCCCGCTGGCCCGCCGGAAAATTCCCTGCCCTCGGCGAGGTTTTCGCAAGCCTCGAGACGCGTCCCGCCGCCCTTGCCGCCGCGAAAGCGGACGGTCTGGGTCCGACCATCTTTACCGCTCCCACGTGACCGCAAAGGCCCGCAATGTTCCTTTCTGTCTTTGACATGTTCAAGATCGGGGTCGGCCCGTCGTCGTCCCATACGATGGGGCCGATGGTGGCGGGGGGCATGTTTCTGGACCTGTTGCGCCGGTCTCCCTTCCATCCCAAGGGTCTGCGCGCCAGTCTTCACGGCAGCCTTGCCTTTACCGGCGTGGGTCACGCGACCGACCGGGCCACCGTACTCGGCCTCGCAGGCTTCCTGCCCGCCACCTATGACGCCGAAAAGGCCGATGCCGCCCTCGCCCAGATTCGCGATACCAGACTGATCGAGGTCCCCGGCCTGCCGCCCCTGAAGTTCGATCCTGCGACCGACCTGCAATTCGACTTCGGCCCGGCCCTTCCCGGCCACGCCAACGGGCTGATCCTGCGTGCGACCGATGCCCAGGGCGACGTGATCCTGTCGGAGACCTACTATTCCATCGGTGGCGGCTTTGTGCTGACCGCCGATGAGCTTGCGGCGACCACGGACAAGAAGGCCCGCCCCAGGGCGAACGTGCCTTTCGCCTTTGAGACCGGGGCCGAGATGCTGGAGATGGCAAGGGCGTCGGGCAAGTCCATCGCCCGGATGAAGCGCGCCAATGAGCTGACGCATCGGACCGCCGCCGAACTTGACGCCGGCATGAACCGCATCTGGGAGGTCATGACCAACTGCATCGACCGCGGCATGCTTGGAACCGGCATCCTGCCTGGCGGCCTGAAGGTACGCAGGCGCGCGCGCGGCATCCACGAGGCGCTGATGGCCGAACGCGGGTTGAACCAGACCCCGCCGCACACCATCAACGACTGGATGTCGCTTTATGCGATGGCGGTGAACGAGGAAAACGCGGCCGGCGGTCAGGTCGTCACAGCGCCCACCAACGGTGCGGCTGGCGTCGTGCCCGCCGTGATCCGGTACTGGCTTGACCATGTCCCCGGTGCGTCTCGCGCGCATCTGGGCGATTTTCTTTTGACCGCCGCCGCCATCGGGGGCCTGTGCAAGCACAACGCCTCTATCTCCGGTGCGGAATGTGGCTGCCAGGCAGAGGTCGGCTCCGCCGCGGCGATGGCCGCTGCAGGGCTTGCCGCCGTCTTGGGTGGCACCCCTGAACAGGTTGAAAATGCAGCCGAAATCGCGCTTGAGCATCACCTCGGCATGACCTGCGACCCGGTTAAGGGTCTGGTGCAGGTCCCGTGTATCGAACGTAACGGCCTTGGTGCCGTCAAGGCCGTTTCCGCCGCCAGCCTGGCCTTGCGCGGCGACGGCATCCACCTTGTCTCGCTTGATGCCTGTATCGAGACGATGCGACAAACGGGGCAGGACATGCACGAGAAATACAAGGAAACATCGCTCGGCGGCCTCGCGGTCAACGTGCCGAACTGCTAGGCACGCCCACATGACGACGACGTTGGCCCCGGCACACGCGACCGACCGCACCTATCGCGGCGTTGGCCTCATGCTGGCCTTTTGCGTCCTGGCCCCGCTTCTGGATGTCTGCGCCAAGCTGGCCACCGACACGATCCCGGTGGGCCAGATCACGACGGCGCGCTTTGTGCTGCAATGCGCGCTGATGGTTCCGGTGGCGATGTGGATGGGCCTTGGCTGGCATCTGGACCGCAAGGCCTTTGGCCTGATGGTCGTCCGCGCCATCTTCCTGATGGGCTCCACCTTCAGCTTCGTGGCTGCGGTCCAGGTCATGCCGATCGCGGACGCGCTGGCGATCGTCTTTGTCGAGCCCTTCATCTTGCTGATTCTCGGCTATCTGCTGTTTGGTGACAGCATCGGCCCGCGCCGGATCGCTGCCTCGGTCGTGGGCTTCGGCGGTGCGCTCCTGGTCATCCAGCCGTCGCTGGACATCTATGGCTGGGTCGCCCTTTACCCCCTGGCCTGCGCCTTTTTCTTTGCCTTTTACATGCTGGTCACCCGCGCGGCCTCACCGCTGGTGCATCCGGTGATGATGCAGGTCCACACGTCCTGGATCGGCAGCATCTTTTGCCTGGTCGCGATGGTGGCGCTTGACGGGTCGGGCAGCGTGTCGCTTGATCCGGTGATGCCGCAGGGCCTGGCCTGGATATGGCTTTTGGGCGTCGGGTTCTGGGCCACGGTCAGCCACATGTGCATCACCTATGCGCTGGCCTACGCGCCCTCGGCGACCCTGGCGCCGCTGCACTACACCGAGCTGATCTCGGCGGTCATTTATGGCTATCTCATCTTCGGTGATTTCCCCAATGGCATCACCTGGATCGGCATTGCCCTGATCACCGGGTCTGGCCTTTACATCATCTGGCGGGAACGAAAGACGTCACGCGCGCTGCCGGATCACTGATCCGTCAGGGCGGCAATGGCGGCGTCCAGCCGCCGGCGCGGCAGGATCACCAGCATCCCGGGCGCGTCAAACTCCAGCCGGACCTGCGGCGAAACCACTTGGTTTGACGTGCCGATCATCCCGTCTGGCGCAAACCGGATGCCCCCGATGGGCCAGCGTAGGCCCACACTCTGCCCGGTCACGGGGGCCATCGGGAACAGCGACAGCCGGTCGCCGGGATGCAGGTTCAGCGCAATCTGGACCGGCGCATGAAACACGATATCTGTGGCCCCGACCACGATGCAGCGTTGCCGCGCATGCACCAAAAGCGCGGTCAGAACCGCCAGGCCGTGGTCCAGCCGCGCGCCCTGAAACCCCACCGCCAGCACCAACGGTGCGCGTACCGACCGCAGCGCCTTGTCGAAATCGGTGGTGTCCTGCTCCTGCATCTCGTGCAGCACATGAGCCGGCAAAACGGCCCGGATGTCAGCCCTGACAGAGTCCATGTCGCCGATCACCGCTTCGGGCGTCAGACCCCAATCCACCAGCCGGTTTGCACCGCCATCGACCGCCACCAGGCGCGGCGCACGTGCCATCGCCAGCGTCAGATCCCGGCGTGGCAAAGCCCCGCCGCCAACCAGCGTGATCGCGCTTGAAGATTCGACAATCACCTGAATTCTGCCGATACTGTTGTCAATTGTGGCGATGATCCCAATTCAAGAACACAAACAATCCATCAAATCACCCTTCTCTGTCCATGGAATAGGGCAACACTGCTGGCACTGGAACGTGGTGCGAACTGCAAAGGGGCGTCCGTCAGATGACCGAGGCGAATAAGATACTTACCGTCTCCTATGGCACTTTCAGCTGTACGCTGGAAGGCTTTGACGATCCTTTCACCACGATGAAGGCAATCGCGGAATATTTCCGTGATCTTGCGGCCGATGATCGTTATTTCGGGGCCGAGCCTCCGACGCCCGACGCAGCCATGCTGCACCGGATCGCCGAACGCGAAGTTCAGCGCCGGGTCGAGGCCAAGATCAGCGAAAACGGCGTCACCCTGCGCACGGGCGATGCCATGTCCCCCGTCATGTCCCCCGTACAGACACCCGCCGAACCCGTCCCCCAGCCGCAACCCGTCTCGCCCACGCTGGATGTCTCCCGTGACGCGGGGACCGATGAAAGCGTCGCCGCACGCCTGCTGCGCCTGCGCCGCTCCACCTCGGATGCGGTTGCGGCACCGGTCGCGACCGCGGTCACGGCCACTGTCGCCTGGGCCGTCGACGAGCCGAGTAATCTCTACGAGGATGAGCATTTCTATACCCAGGCCCTGGCGTCCAATGATGATTCTGCGGAAGCCGCCTTCGACGCGGTGACGGTCGATGTGTCGCCCGATCTGTCCGACACGGAACTGTCGGCCGAACCGATTCAGACCGCCGCCGAGGTCTTGGCCGAAGCTGCCGCCACCACCACCCCTGACGAGGTTCCTGCGATTGACGTCGCCACCCTGGACGAGGTCGCAGCCCCGGCGCCGCAAGAGCCCCGGATCGTCAGGGACGCGCTGCCCGATGCGGATGACGTCACGAACATCTTTGCCGACACCTTTGATCCGGTCGTTGTGATCGACCATGTTGCAACCCCGGTTGCGCCGGAAACGCCGGAAGTTGCGTCCGATACGATCGACGTCGCGGCCCATGCCGAAACCCATGCGTTGCCGGA
Organism: Rhodobacterales bacterium; assembly: GCA_031426185.1. GTDB lineage: Bacteria > Pseudomonadota > Alphaproteobacteria > Rhodobacterales > Rhodobacteraceae > JAJNPS01. The sequence goes on from JANPKV010000230.1 coordinate 8,654, forward strand.
GATCGACGCACCCGTCGCGCTGCATGAGGCGGACGACGCCGTCTTCGCAGACCTTGCTGCCGAGGAGGTCCAAGCCGAGACCGAACTGGTGGACGAAGCTGACATCGCTGATTTTGACGCTGTCGACGATCTGATCGAAGCCGCCCGTAATGCCGAAAACACCGATGTGGATGCCGACGACGCCCTGATCGACGACACTGCCGAAATGGCGGATCACGCCCCCGAACTGCTTGCAGACGACCATGTTGACACGCCCCTGTCCGACGCCGCCCGCGACGACGCCGACCTGTTGGAGCGCCTCGTCCTGGGTCGCGAAGATTCGCCGCGCGTCGATGACGAAAGACCGGCTGTGACAGACAGCGCCGACAGCGCAGCGCTGGCCGACCTGATCGCCACAATGTCCGACGGTCCCGCGGCTCCGGTCGAGGATGTGGACATGGTCAGCCTGCAGGACGATGCCGGCACCGAATTTGTCGCAAGCGACGATCATGACTTTGACGATCACCTGCCCGAAGACGAACCGCCAGTGTCGCCCGACTTGGTCGAAGAACTGATGTCGGTCGAGACAGCGGAAACCGATGATCTTCCCGAGATGATCGCGGAACCGGATGCCGCAGTTGCAGATGCGTTCATGTACGCCCCTGACGCCGATCCGGTGCAGACCGATACGGCAGAGGATACCAGCGACATCGTCAACGTATCCGCCGATGAAGATGTTTCGGAGGCAGCGGATGTGGCGCTTGCGGATGCGCCGCCGGACAATCCCGAAGACCACGACGACGGATTCTTCCTGGCCGGTGATGAACCGGAGCCTGAGGACGTTGCCGACGACAGCGCTGGTCTCTTGTCCAAGGCGCAGTTGGCAAGGGCGCGGGTGATCAAGATCCGCCGTCCCGGCACAACCGAACGTCCCACCATGCTGGGTGACGCTGGTCCGATGCCGCCCCTTGGCAATACCGCCGCCACGAACCTGTCCGACGCCGCCGAAGCGGAACTGGCGGCGGAACTTGCCGCCGCCGAGGCTGATGCGCCCGACGAGGACCCCAACGGCGACAAGGATGCCGACGTGGCCCGCCTGATGCGCCAAGCCGACACCGAGATGGCCGGCCCCGAGAACCGCCGTCGCCTGTCGGCGATCGCGCATCTGAAGGCTGCCGTGGCCGCGACCATCGCCGACCGCAGGATCAGTCGCGGCAAGGCAACAGCACCCGAAGCCGAACGCATCGACCCCTATCGCGATGACCTTGCCCGTGCGGTCCGCCCGGCACAATCCGCCGAGACCCCGGTGCCTGCCCCGACGGGCGAACGCCCGGGACCGCTTGTCCTTGTCTCGGAGCAACGCATCGACAAGCCGAAAGTCGCCTCCACCGCGCCGATCTCGGCCGTGGCCTCCGCCCCGGTGACGGCACCGGCACCCGCTGGCCCCGTGCTGCCGGTGCGCCCGCGCCGCATCGTGGCGGGATCCAGCGCACCCGCGATGGCCGAACCATTGATGGACGCGATTGCCGCACCCGCATCCGAGGCGGAAGTCCAGGTCGAAGACGACGAGGATTTCGACGATGCCGCGATCTTTGCCAATCCGCATTCATTCTCGGAATTTGCCGAGCGGCTGGGTGCCGAAGATCTGCCCAGCCTTCTGCAAGCCGCCGCTGCCTACGCAATGGAAGTCGAGGAGATGCCCTCGTTCACCCGTCCGCAACTGCTGCGCCAGATCGAGGCACATGGCGAACCGGGCGATTTCCAGCGCGAGGACGTGCTGCGCAGCTTTGGACAACTGCTGCGGACCGGCGATTTCATCAAGAAACGCCGCGGCCAGTATGCGCTGATCGAGAATGCCTCGATCCTCGCCGATGCGCGCAAGATCGTCGGCCAAGCGTAAGGCACAAAGCTCACGCAAGATCGGGGCGATGGGATCAGGTCCCGTCGCCCTTTTCGGTTTCGGGCGCGTCGGGATCGGGCTGGCCGATCCCCCGAAACACCGTCCTGAGCGGCAGCGCCCAAACGATGCCCAAGCCCACATAGATCGCCAGTTCCAACCAGAAGAGCGGTCGGTCAAAAAGCCCAACCACCGTGACAGCAGCGACGATGTAGACAGGCATCCCGACCAGCAAGATCAGCAAAGACAGGCGGCGGCGGGTCTTGTAGGCCAGGGCCAAGATAATTCTCCGTTCCGGTCAGTCCGCGAATGGGTCGGTCACAAGGATCGTGTCGTCCCGCTCCGGCGAGGTAGAAAGTAGCGCCACCGGACACTGGATCAATTCCTCGATCCGCCGCACGTATTTGATCGCCGCCCCCGGCAGGTCGGCCCAGCTGCGCGCGCCGGCGGTCGTCTCGGACCAGCCGTCCATTTCTTCATAGATCGGGGTGCAGCGCGCCTGATGGTTGGCCGCTGTCGGCAGGTAATCAAGGCGAACCCCGTCGAGTTCGTAACCGACGCAGATCTTCAGCGTCTCGAACCCGTCAAGCACGTCGAGCTTGGTCAGTGCGATCCCAGACACACCACTGGTGGCGCAGGTCTGCCGCACCAGCACCGCATCGAACCAGCCGCAGCGGCGCTTGCGTCCCGTGACGGTACCGAACTCATGCCCGCGCTCGCCCAGCCGTGCGCCATCCGCATCATGCAGTTCCGCCGGGAACGGCCCCTCGCCGACGCGGGTCGTGTAGGCCTTGACGATCCCCAGCACAAAGTCGATCGCGGTCGGCCCAAGCCCTGTCCCCGTCGCCGCCATCCCGGCCAGCGTGTTGGAGCTGGTGACATAGGGGTAGGTGCCGAAATCCACGTCCAGCAATGCCCCCTGCGCCCCTTCGAAAAGGATGCGCTTGCCCGCGCGCCGCGCCTCGTGCAGCACCTTCCAGACGGGTTTGGCATAGGGCAGCACCTGCGGCGCGATCTCCATCAGGCGCGCCTTCAGCGCCACCGGGTCAATCGCCTCCAGCCCCAGACCGGCCCTGAGCGCGTTGTGATGCGTCAAAAGCCGCCCGATCCGCAGATCCAGCGTCGCCTCGTCAGCCAGATCCGCGACCCGGATCGACCGGCGGCCCACCTTGTCCTCATAGGCCGGGCCGATGCCGCGCCCCGTGGTGCCGATCTTTGCGACCGAATTCTGGTTTTCCCGCGCCCGGTCCAGTTCGCCATGCACCGGCAGGATCAAGGGCGTGTTTTCCGCCACCATCAGGTTATCTGTCGTGATTTCAACACCTTGCGCCCGCAGCTTGTCAATCTCCATGACCAGATGCCACGGGTCCAGCACGACGCCATTGCCGATGACCGAGAGCTTGCCACCCCGGACGATCCCCGATGGCAGCAACGAGAGCTTGTACACGACCCCATCGATGACCAGCGTATGGCCGGCGTTGTGACCGCCCTGAAACCGCGCGACGATATCGGCGCGTTCCGAGAGCCAATCGACAATCTTGCCCTTGCCCTCATCGCCCCACTGGGCCCCCACGACAACGACATTGGCCATATTGCTGATCCTTCACGGTTCTGAAACCGACTGATCTATAGACAAAGCAGGGCGCAGGGGAAACCGGGAAAGTGGTGCCGGGCGCGCCTGAATTGCAGGGCGCCTCACGGGATCACGTCGGGGCCTACACCGCATCGCGCGACGCCCGGCGCACCGCATCCGGGCGGTGGGTGTCACCCGGCACGCGGCCGTCGCACGTCCCAGGGAAAGACTGGACATCAACTGCCGCATTTGTCACCCCTAGGCTTGGAAATTCACAACCCCGGATCATGTCATGGGCATCCTCATCCGCTGGCTGGGCGCGTTCGTCCTTCTTGCCGCCACCTTCAACCCGACCCAGTGGAACTATGTCCGCTGGGTCGAGGCGAACTGGGGCATCCAGACGCCGCTCGCCGTCCTGTTCGGGCTGATCCTCGGTGTCGGTTACATCATCTATGTCGGGGCGACCTTCCGATCCCTCGGGGCCTTCGGGATGCTGATCATCGCGGCCCTGTTCGGGGCGATGATCTGGGTGCTGATCGACTGGGGCGTCTTGGCGCTTGGCAACCAGAACCTGAATGTCTGGCTAGGCATACTGGCGCTGTCGCTGATCCTTGGCATCGGCCTGTCATGGTCGATCCTGCGCCAGCGCCTGTCGGGACAGGCAAGCGTCGACGAGATCGAGGGCTGATGTTTCTCTACATCACGCTTGGCACCAACGACCTTGATGCCGCCACCCGGTTTTACGATCCGGTGCTGGCGACCATCGGCCTGCGCCGACAGCGCTCCGAACCCGACGAGATCGGCTATGCAAAGGCCGATGACACGCGCTGCCGGCTTTGGATCACCCGGCCCCATGACCAGCGCCCTGCAACGGTCGGGAACGGCTCCATGCCCGCCTTCGACGCCCCCTCCCGCGCCGCTGTCGACGCCTTTCACACAGCGTCCCTTGCCCATGGCGGCACAGATGAGGGCGCGCCCGGTTTGCGCCCCTATGGCCCCGGCTTTTATGCCTGTTATGTCCGCGATCCCGATGGCAACAAGCTGAGCGCCGTCTGCGAGGGCTGACACGCCCACTTGCACCCCACGCCCCTTCCGCCTAGATAGGCGCGTCATCACGCGGAAGCCCCATGGAAAACGTCGTCTTTACCGTTCATCTGATCATCGCCCTGTTGCTGATCGGCGTGGTCCTTCTGCAGCGTTCCGAAGGCGGTGGTCTTGGGATGGGCGGCGGCGGCGGCAACGTGTCGGGTCGGCCTGCTTCGACCCCCATGGCCAAGCTGACCTGGCTTTTCGGCGCGGCCTTCATTGCAACATCGGTGACGCTGACGGTGCTGGCGGCACGCGACTCTGCATCCGACTCGGTTGCCGACCAGGTCCCCGTCGCGACCGAAGCGCCCGCCACGGGTGATGCGCCCGCCACCCCGGGCCTCACGCCGGGTGCCGATCTTCTGCCGCCGACTGCGACGGATGCCCCGGCGACCCCGGCCACTGCCGAAGACTGACCACCATCTTTTGAGGCCGCTGCCCTATCGCCCGCTGCATGTTGCGGTGGTGCGGTGTCTGGGATATATCCCAGACCCCGTGGTGCAGCGATTCCATCGACATCGAATCGCCTGAAAACACGTCGACAATCACGGGGGATCCATGGCACGCTATATCTTCATCACGGGCGGCGTGGTGTCTTCGCTGGGCAAGGGGCTGGCCTCGGCCGCCCTTGGCGCTCTTTTGCAGGCGCGTGGCTATACGGTGCGCCTGCGCAAGCTTGACCCTTACCTGAACGTCGACCCCGGCACGATGTCGCCGTTTGAGCATGGTGAGGTGTTCGTGACCGATGACGGCGCGGAAACCGATCTGGACCTTGGGCACTATGAACGGTTCACCGGCGTTTCGGCGCGGCAGACCGACTCTGTGTCATCCGGGCGCATCTATTCCAACGTGCTGGAAAAGGAACGGCGCGGCGATTATCTGGGCAAGACCATTCAGGTCATTCCGCACGTCACCAATGAAATCAAGGATTTCCTGAAGGTCGGCGCGGACGAGGTCGACTTCATGCTGTGCGAAATCGGCGGCACGGTGGGCGATATCGAGGGCCTGCCGTTCTTCGAGGCGATCCGCCAGTTCGCCCAGGACCGCCCGCGCGGCCAATGCATCTTCGTTCACCTGACGCTGGTGCCCTACATCACCGCCAGCGGCGAATTGAAGACAAAACC
>JANPKV010000231.1:0-32502 GCA_031426185.1 Rhodobacterales bacterium
CGGGATAATCCATCAACACGCGTTTGCGAAAGACCCGGTCCAGCACCAGACCCAAGGTCGTGCCGGCGGTTTTCGGGATATGAACCGACACGAAAAAGCTGTGCCCCACCGGAAGGGAGCGGCTTTTTCGCGCTGACGCAACGCGATCGGCTTTCATAGGCGCGCCCGCCCGTGGCCTGACCCGCATTGCGCGCAGCACAGCCTGAAGGTGTGTTGCAGTCCTGTCTGGAAGGCCTGTTCTGGCATGCGCACCGATCCGATCAGGCCGCCTGGTGCGGCCCCGCCCTTCACAGGTACCTGCCGTCAGTTAATGCGGGGCTAACGATGAAAGGCGCGGATTGCGCCACCTGCCACGGGTGCCAACTGGATTGTCGATAACGGTTCCTTCACCACATTCCGCCCAGACTGCTGCCAGTTCAGTCAGGCACGGGTGCAGGCAATGCGATTTGGGTACAAGCTTTTGGCGGGCCTGCACATGTTGCGCCTGACACCGGGCCTTGGGGCCAAAGCCGCGACGCTGCGCCAGCTGGTCCGCGTGGCGCTGGCCTCAAAACCGCCCGCTACCCCGGCCGTCAGCGATCAGGTCGCGACCCAGGCCTGGTCCGATTTCCACCTGCTTTCCTTCGTGAACCGCCCGGTGAATGTCCGCCTTGTCACGGACCGTCCGCCCCGGCTCATGGCAATCTTGCCGGAACTGAATCCTTCGGTGATTTTCGGCGGCTATATCGCGCTTTTCCAGTTCCTGGCTTTTCTGCAGCGACGTGGCGTGCGGGTTGAGGTTCTGGTCCTGAAGCCTTTAGCGACGGGGATAGCGCCTGCCGCGATGTTCGCGAACAACCCGCGGGTCCGCGATGTGCTCGCGCAGGCGACGGTCCACGCGATGGGTGTGGGGCGCACCGTGTGCATCGGCACCGGGGACGCCGTGCTGTGCTACAACTGGACCACGGCGCTGGTGGCAGCGAAAATCGCCGCGGCGCAGGGGGCTGCGGGCTACACCTACTTCGTGCAAGAGGATGAGCGGGTGTTTTACCCCAGTGACAGCCACCGCTTTTTGGCGGAAAGCATCTTTCACGCCGAGCCGCGCCCCAACCTGATCTGCAACTCGGCAAAACTGGCCGAGGCGCTTCGGCGCGACGGCCTGACCGGCCCGCAGACGGAAATCGCCGTCTTTGAACAGGGCATACCGGACGCGCCACTGCCCACGCGCGCGGATCTTGCCGCCCGCGATGTCCGGCGGTTCGTGTTCTACGGCCGGCCCGAGGATCATGCGCGGCGAAACCTGATGACCATCGCGATGATGGCGCTGGCCCAGGCGGTGCGCGATGGCGCCTTTGCCGGTGCGCGGTGGGAGTTCTACATGATCGGCTCCATGCAGATGGGGGCGCAGTTTTCGGTGGGTGGCATCAACGTGACTGCCCTGCCCAATACAGGCTACGACGCCTACCGCGCGGGCCTGTTGCAGTTCGATGCCGGCATGGCGTTGATGTCGGCCCCCCATCCCAGCGTGCCGCCATTTGAAATGGTGCGTTCGGGCATCGTCACGGTCGTGAACACGATGCCTGCGCGCCCGGCGGACTGGTACCGTGCCATATCGGGGAATTTCGAGCCGGCTGCGGCCACGGTGGAGGGGCTTGCCCAGGCCATATCGCGCGCCACGGCGCGGGTGGGTGATGTCGATGCGCGACTGGCCGCTGCAAGGTCATATCATCCGGCGGATTGGGAGGATGCGTTTGCCGCAATGGCAGGAAAGCTGTCGCATCCTCTGTTCGCTGCGGCGCTGATGCCGATGCCTGTGGCCCAGCGCCTGCCACATGGCACCGCAGATGCACCCGCAGGCCCGGTGGCAATGGCCCCCTCAAGGACACGAGCCCGCCGCTAACGGCATTCGCGACGCGCAGGTGCGCGGAGGTGCGCGGACTTGCGCGGCGGTCTATTGGCGAAAGATCGGATGCGTCAGCACGCGGCGCAAATGGTCTGCCAGGCCCTGGATCGCCTCGTCCTGTGCATCGACCTTGGCACCGATTCCGATGATTGCATCGTCCTGCACATCGTTCTTGTGGCGGACCATCTCGCGCACCAGGGGTTCCAGAGGTTCATAAAGATCGGGCAGCTTGCGTGTGAGGCTTGCCACCAGCCGCGCTTCCATGCGGCGCTCCATCGCGTCAATCTTGCGCTGCAGCAGCGCCTCGACCTGCGGTTCAAGCCGGGCCCAAAGGTGCGCGTCGCGGGCATCAAGAGCGGCGAGGTCGCCGGTAAGTGGCTTTCTGGGCATCGGGTCCATCGCGGCGTAGGGGGCTGTGTCGCGCATGTGGGCGGCACCTGACGCAGCCTTGCCCGGAATGGTAAAGAATTCCCTCACCCCTGACGCCACGGAGCCCGTCAGATGAACGAAATGTCGTCGTAAAGCAGGGTCGCGTCAAAAACCCCGCGCAGGTCCAGCACATGGCCCGGCGCCAATGTCAGTTCCAGCCCCAGCGCGGTGACGGTGATGTTTTCGGCAGCCAGCACATCTTCCAGCGTGCGGCTTTGGCCGCCCCAGATGCTGGTGGAGATCTGCAGGCTGTCCATGTCATCGGTGAAATCCATGACCGTGTCGCGCCCGTCGTGAAAGACAAAGACATCCGCACCCGCGCCGCCGGTCAGCAGATCGTCGCCCCCCCCGCCGATCAGCGTATCTGCGCCCTCGCCGCCGTCCAGCGTGTCGTGCCCCCCGCGCCCGATCAGGCAATCCGCACCGGCAAGCCCCCAAAGGCCGTTTGCGGCCTCATCGCCCGCCAGCATGTCGGAAAAGCCTGAACCGGCAAGGTCCTCGACGTTCACGATGATATCCCCGGCGGCGTCGCCGCTATTGGTGCCCGGCGCCAACAGGTCCACCGTGACGCTTGCGCCCGCATCCCAATAGCTGGCCTGATCGCGCCCGCCTTCGCCGTCCAGCCGGTCGGCACCGAGGCCCCCGGTCAGCGTGTCGTTGCCCGACCCGCCCTCCAGCGTGTCATTGCCAAAGCGACCGGCCAGAATGTCGTTGCCTTCGCGCCCCTGCATCAGGTTGGCAGACCCGTCGCCCGCAAGAATGTCATCAAAGGCAGAGCCCGCCACATCCTCGACATTGATCAGGATATCCCCGGCCGCATCGGCGGTGTTGGTCGCGAGAAAGGCCAGGTCCACCCGCACGGCCGTCTGGCAGTCCCAATAGTTCGCCTGATCGCGTCCCGCGCCACCGTTCAGCGCATCAGCACCCAGGCCGCCGACCAGCGTGTCATTGCCATCCCCGCCTTCGAGCGTGTCATCGCCGAAGCGGCCCGCCAGGATGTCGTTGCCCTCGCGACCTTGCATCAGGTTGGCCGCCCCGTCGCCCGCCAGAATGTCATCGAAGGCCGATCCGGCGACATCCTCCACCCCGATCAGGATATCGCCCGCCGCGTCCGCGGTGTTGGTCGACAGATGCACAAGGTCCACCCGAACCGCCGTCAGGCAATCCCAGTAATTCGCCTGATCGCGTCCGGCACCGCCGTTCAGGACGTCGGCCCCGACACCCCCCACCAGCGTGTCATTGCCTTCGCCCCCATCCAGCGTGTCGGCCCCGCCCCGACCGGCAAGGACGTCATTACCGGCCAGACCCTGCATCAGATTGGCCGCCCGGTCGCCAGCCAGGATGTCATGAACCGCCGTCCCCGCGACATCCTCCACCCCGATCAGGATGTCGCCCGCCGCATCGGCGGTGCTGGTTTCCATGAACTGCAGATCGACGCGCACCGCAGTGAGGCAGTCCCAGTAGTTTGCCTGGTCGCGCCCCGCGCCACCATCCAGCCGGTCCGCCCCCGTGCCGCCCACCAGCGTGTCGTTGCCCTCGCCCCCCTCCAGCGTGTCATTGCCGTCGCGCCCTGCCAGAACATCGGCCCCGGCAAGGCCCTGAAGATGGTTAGCCTGCGCGTCCCCCGCCAGCACGTCGGCAAAAGCCGAGCCCGCGACATCCTCCACGCCGACCAGCACATCGCCCGCCGCCTCGCCGGTATTCGTCGTCTGAAACTGCAGATCGACGCGCAGTCCAGTGGTCGCTTCGACATAGCGGGCCTGATCGCGCCCCGCCCCGCCCTCCAACCGGTCCGACCCAAGGCCGCCCGTCACTGTGTCATTGCCGTCGCCGCCAAGAAGGGTGTCGTTGCCACCCCGACCTGACAGCAGGTTTGCGCCGCCATCGCCTACCAGCAGATCGGCAAAGCCAGAGCCCGCAAGGCCCTCGATGCCGGCATAGGTGTCGCCTGCGGCCTCGCCGGTATTGGCCGCCGGTGCGCCAAGATCGGCGCGGACCGCCGCCGCGGCCAGCGCATAGTCGGCCCAATCCGTGCCGGCGCCGCCGTCTAGCATGTCGGCCCCTGCACCACCGGTGAGCCAGTCATCACCGGCTTCCCCGAACAGCGTGTCGTTGCCCGATGCCCCCGACAACCGGTCCGCGCCGTTGCCGCCCCAGATCTGATTGGCTTCGGCATTGCCGCCCAGCGTGTCGTTGCCCGACCCGCCCATCAGGAACTCGACCCCGTCGTATGTGTCGCCCGCAGCCGCGCCGGTATTGCTTGCCGGCAGCCCCAGATCGGCCCGCAGGCCAAGGATGTCTGTCCGGTAATCGGCCAGATCTGATCCGCTGCCCCCAAACATCGTGTCGGCACCCGCTGAACCCAAAAGCGTGTCGGCCCCGGCGCCGCCCAGCATCCGGTCGGCACCAGCCGTCCCGGTGATCACCCGCCCGGCATACTCGATCGGCCAGAGCGCGTGCCACAGGCCGAAAAGGTCCGCGTTTTGAAAGGCACCGGTCTGGATCGGCTGGCCGTTGCCGGACAGGATAGTGACCTGCTCGGCCCCCCAGGACAGGATTGCCCCCGTCGCGGTCGTGGTGATGGTCAGGGCCAGCGTGGTGTAGACCTGACCCCAGCCGGTCAGGTCGATCCGGTCGATGCCGACCTGGAAATCACCGATCACATCGGCCTGCCCGTCGGCCATCAGCACGAACAGGTCCGAACCCGCGCCGCCAAACAGCGTGTCGGCCCCGGTGCCACCAAGAAGGATGTCGTTGCCGCCTTCACCGCGCAGCAGGTCATTGCCGGCGCGCCCGTCGATGAGGTCGGCGGCCGCCCCGCCCGTCAGGCTGTCATCGCCCGACCCGCCACGCAGCATCGGAGCCTGCGTGCCGATATCCACCCGCAGCCGCGTGATCCCGGCACCCTCGCCCGCCACGAAAACCTCGATCACCCCGTTGGAGACCGTGCTGGTGATGGCAGTGATGTTGTCCAGCGCCATGCCGGGGGTCTGCAACTGCGTCCCCACCAGAACCAGCCGCCCGCCCGGCAGCAGCTGGAAAAGGTTGAGCCCGTCATCGCCACCCCCCGCAATCACAAAGACCCGGTCCCCGACTGTGGCGATCGACAGCGCCTGCACGCCCTGGATGCGCGTGTCGAGCGTGTCGCTGATGTGATCAACCGCGCGCAGGGACCCGTCAGGCTCCACCGCGATGACGCTGATCGACGATGACCCGGTGCCGGCGCCCACCAGATAGGTGATCCCGTCCATGGTGACCGACTGGACGCCCTTGGGGTCTGTCAGCCCCAGACCCTGCGGCGATCCCATCACGCCCGCCTGGGTCAAGGTGCCGTCCGCGGCGACGGCGAAACTGCGAAAGCAGTCACCCGTCAGCGACAGCGCCACAAGATAGGTATTGCCCAGCGATTGCACCGCCAGCAGCGAGGTCACATCGACCCCCTGCAGCGCTGGCCCGAATGTGGTTTCGGACATCAGCTGGAACTGCCCGGTAGAGGGGATGTACTTGTAGACCCCCACCGACGCCTTGTTGGCCATGGACATGTAGAGATAAGTGTCCGCGCCGATGACCAGCGATTCCACCGCCGTCACCACGCCGGAAGGCGTGCCCCGCCACGAGACGCCTGCGCCAAGCGTGCCATCCGCCTCGATCCAGTGACCGGCCTGGCGAAGGTGGTTTGCGCCCGTCACCATGAGGGCCGTGACGCCCCCGACGGTCAGCATTTCCAGATGCGAAGGGGCAGGAAGCGGCGCGCTGGTCAGGGTCAGCGCCTCGTCGATACGGGTCATCGAGGCGCCCACCTCGATCGCCAGCACACCGCCGCCCGCCCGCGTCGCGGTGTAAAGGCGCGTGACGCCCGCCGTGGTCACTGCCTCAAGATCGCAGATGCCCGACACCAGATGCAGTGACGCATCCGTAAACGTCTCGATAACCGAAAAGCTGTACACACCCCACTCCAGCCTGCACCAGACACCCGCACGTCCCCGGGATCAAAGTGCAGGCAGCGCGCTTGCCGAGGGTTTAACGAACGGTGGCTGAAATGGGGCACTTTGCTCGAATGCCGCAGGCCGGGGGTGCCGGGCGCGGCGCATCGGGCTGCATTTCGGTGCTGATGGCCACCTGCAATGGCGCGCGGTTTCTTGGCGAACAGCTGGACAGCCTCGCCGCACAGACCGACACCAACTGGCAGCTCTGGGTCTCCGACGACGCCTCAATCGATGGCACCCGCGACATTGTGGCCCGGTTTGGTCGCCACCATCCGACACGCGTGCTGGCAGGGCCGCAACAGGGGGCGGCACAAAACTTCCTGTCGATGCTGCTGCACCCCGATCTGCCATCTGCCCCGGTGGCTTTTGCGGATCAGGATGATGTCTGGCTGGCCCCGAAACTGGCCCGGGCACGGCAGTGGCTGGCAAGGCTGCCCCCGGATCAACCCGCAGTTTATGCCGCCACAAGCGTTCTGGTCGATGCGCAGCTTGGCCCGCTTGGCGGCCAGTCGCGCCCGCCCGGCATCGCGCCATCCTTTGGCAACGCGCTGGTGCAGAACCTGTTTTCCGGCCACACGATGGTGCTGAACGCGCCTGCGGTTGCTTTGGCGCGGCGGGCGGGACCGCGACCCCAAATCCGGTACCACGACTGGTGGCTGTATCAGCTGGTTGCTGCCGCAGGGGGGCATTTGATCCTCGATCCAGCGGCGGTTGCCCTTTACCGCCAGCACGACCGCAACGCGATTGGCGCGTCGCGGGGTTGGCGGGCGGCGACGCAGCGGCTTGACCGGCTGGCCGGGGGTGACTGGGCGGCAACGATGCACGCGCATGCCAGCGCCTTGCGACAGGCAGATGGGGTCTTGACCCCTGCGGCCCGGGGCACGCTCGATGCCTTTCTGAACCACTTTCCGGCACGCGGGCCGGGGCGCGCCGCCGCATTCCGCCAGCATGGCCTGACCAGATCGACCCGTCTTTCGGCCCTGATACTGCAGATTTGTGCCGGTCTCGGACGGGTTTAAGGCTTGGCCCGTTTATTTGGTTGCGCTATAGAGGCGGCGCATAAAATGAACGAGTGAATTATGGCAAAGGTTACCCCGGTTCTGCTCTGCGGCGGCTCTGGTACACGGCTCTGGCCGTTGTCTCGCAAAAGCTATCCCAAACAGTTCACCCCTCTTCTCGGCCCGCTCAGCCTGTTCCAAGAGGCGGCAAAGCGGCTGTCCGGCGACAGCTATGGCGATCCGATCATCGTCACCAACAGCGATTTCCGGTTCATCGTCACCGAGCAGTTGACAGCGATCGGCCAAAAACCGGGCGCAGTCCTGATTGAACCTGAGGGCAGGAATACCGGTCCCGCGATCCTTGCCGCCGCGCTGCATGCTCTGGCCAGCGATCCGAACGCCATTCTGCTGGTCGCCCCGTCCGACCACGACATTCCGGATGCCGCCGCCTTTCGCGCCGCGGTTGCCTCGGCCCTGCCGGCCGCCCTTGATGGCCAGATCGTCACCTTCGGCATTGCCCCCACGCGCCCCGAGACGGGCTACGGCTGGCTGGAGCTTTCGGCCCCGCCGCCGGGCAACGCACCGGTGACGCTGACCCGCTTCGTCGAAAAGCCGAATGCCACGGTGGCCGCCCAGATGTTGGCTTCGGGCAAGTACCTGTGGAACGCGGGCCTGTTCCTGATGCGTGCCGATACGCTGGTTGCGGGCTTCAAGGCGCATGCGCCTGCGATGGTCCCGGCGGTCACTGATGCCGTGACTGAGGCGACCAGCGATCTTGTGTTCCTTCGCCTCGCGCCCGGACCCTGGTCCAAGGCTGAGGCGATTTCCATCGACTACGCCGTGATGGAGCGTGCGGGCAATCTGGTGGCGATGCCCTTCAGTGCGGGCTGGTCGGATCTTGGCGACTGGGATGCCGTCTGGCGCGACAGCGGTCCGGACGATTCGGGCAACGCAACCCATGGCAACGTGACGGTGATCGACTGCACCGGCAGCCTGATGCGGTCCGAAGCCGAGGGGACGGAGCTTGTCGGCATCGGCCTGACCAACCTCATCGCCGTTGCCATGCCCGACGCTGTGCTGATCGCCGACCGGTCCCGTGCGCAAGAGGTCAAGGAGGCCGTCGCCCGCCTGAAAACACGGGGCGCGCGCGCGGCCGAAACCTTCCCCCGCGACCACCGCCCCTGGGGCTGGTTCGAGACGCTGGTGCTGGGCGACCGGTTCCAGGTCAAGCGCATCGTGGTGAACCCGGGCGCGAGCCTGTCCCTGCAAAGCCATGTCCACCGGGCCGAGCATTGGATCGTCGTCTCCGGCACCGCGCAGGTCACCGTCGCCGACGAGGTGAAGCTGGTCGCCGAAAATCAGTCCGTCTACATCCCCCTTGGCGCGAAACACCGCATGCACAACCCCGGCAAGGTGCCGATGGTGCTGATCGAGGTGCAGACCGGCAGCTACCTCGGCGAAGATGACATCATCCGGTATGAGGATGTTTATTCGCGCGGACAGGGGGCGAAGGGGTGAGCTACCGCCAGTTCTACGCACTTTATCCCTCAGCCCATCCCCCAGAATTTCTGCTGGCGACCGTTGCAGACGCGCCCTCCCGGGGGGAGGTCGGGCGCGGCCCGGCGGCGCTGGCGCGCCTTGATTCCGGGCAAAAGGATCTGCTGACAGGTCCCACTTAGGCATGCGCGGGCGAAGTCAGCGGGCCCCTACCGCCCCACCCCCACGTAAGCGTCAAACCCCGCCCCCAGGACTTCTTCGCGATCATACACATTGCGCAGATCGGCCATGCGTGCGGTCGCCATCTTGCGTCCCAGCCGTTCCAGATCCAGCGCGCGGAACTCGTTCCATTCGGTCAGGATCACGATCAGATCGGCCCCTTGTGCGGCCTGATAGGAGCTGTCCATCCATTTGACCCCCGGCAGCAGCGCCTCGCCTTCGCGCTGACCCTCTGGGTCGACGACCCGCACCTTGGCGCCCGCACCCACCAATGCAGGCACGATGGTCAAGGACGGCGCGTCGCGCATGTCGTCGGTGTTGGGTTTGAACGTCACGCCCAGCACCGCAATCACCTTGTCGCGCAACACGCCGTCACACAGGTCCTCGATCTTGCCGATCATGCGGCGCTTGATCTCGTCATTCACCTTGATGACCGTCTCGGTGATCTGCATCGGCACGGCATGATCCTGGCCGATCCGCGCCAAGGCTTTGGTATCCTTCGGAAAGCACGACCCGCCATAGCCGGGACCCGCGTGCAGGAACTTGTTGCCGATCCGCCCGTCCATCCCCATCCCCTTGGATACCGCCTTGACGTCCGCACCTACCTTTTCGCACAGGGCCGCGATCTCGTTGATGAAGGTGATTTTGACGGCCAGAAAGGCGTTGGCCGCGTATTTGATCATCTCCGCACTTTCCAGATCGGTGTAGACCACGGGAAACTCGCGCAGGGACAGCGGGCGGTAGATCTCGGCCATCGTCTTGCGCGCGCGCGGACGCTCGATCCCGATCACTACGCGGTCGGGCCGCATGAAATCGTCGATCGCTGCACCTTCCCGCAGGAATTCGGGGTTGGAGGCGACGTCGAACTCTGCGTCTGGGTTGGCCGCATGGATCGCTTCCGCGACCTTGCGGTTGGTGCCCACCGGCACGGTCGATTTCGTGACCACCACCGCATAGCCCTGCAGCGCATTGCCGATTTCGGCGGCGGCGGCCATCACATAGGTCAGGTCCGCGTGGCCGTCACCGCGCCGCGTCGGTGTGCCCACCGCGATGAAGACCGCCCCAGCGCCGGACACCGCCTCGGCCAGATCGAGTGTAAAACTCAATCGACCGGCGGCGACGTTCTTGGCCATCAGATCCTCGAGCCCGGGCTCGAAGATCGGAACCTCGCCGCGCCGCAGACGCTCCACCTTGCCAGGGTCCTTGTCGACGCAGACCACCTCGTGGCCGAAATCGGAAAAGCATACCCCGGATACCAGCCCGACATAGCCCGTCCCGATCATCGCGATTTTCATGGCTCAACCCCGCGTTGTTACGGGGCCGACCAATAGGGGGGGGCCTGCTGGCTGTCAAACCGCCATGTCGTCCGAGCGCGCAATGACGCGCCCGGCCGGGCTTTTCTGCTCATTCAATAGACGGTTGCGAGATACATCCCCATGACTGCGATCCCGATGACCGACGAGGTGCCGCCCGCGCTCATATGCGCGCGCATCGCCAAAAGCTGGGTCACCGGCGGCAGATCGGTCGTGATCAACCCGCTTGCCTCGGCAGCGATGGTCTTGTCGGTGGTGTTGTAGCGAATGACGCGCCAGCGCACTTCCTGCGCCAATGTGTTCGGCGCATAAAGCTGCACCTCATAGACCTCGGTCCGGTCCAAGGTTGGCACGGGAAAAGACGCACCAAGATCGATCTTGGTGGCAGTCCCCGAGGCGTCGTTGTGCATGAGCTGAATGTTGGCGTCCGCCGCATCCCAGCCCATGCCGACGATATTGGTCAGGCTGGACGGCTGCACATCGGTGGGCGCGGCGCTTGGGATCAGGCCCACGAAGGCGCGGTTTGTGGCAGTCGCCACGCCCGTCGCCGGTCCCCAGATACAGCGCGCCAAGAACCCGCCAGGGGATGCCGCGCTGCGCCCGACGCGGACAAGGTTCGCACTGGTGCGCAGACCCGCAACCGCCGTCGTCGCGGCAGTGGTCACCAGCAATTCGATCCGCCGCATGATGCCGTGCAGGTTGGTGGTCGAATTGACATTTGCCGCCGTCCCGGTGCCCGTTGCCGTAACCGGCAGCGAATTGTCGCCCGTCGGCGTCGCGCTGTTCGGTTGCGGCTGAAACCGCATCATGTTGAATTCGCCCAAGTCGGTTTGCAGCGTGTGCAGAAACCCGTCCGGGCCGATGAAGCCGGGGACGTCAAAATATCCCGCAAGCCGCGAGACGAGCAGATTGCCGCTGCCAACCGCAGGGGTGGCGGGGGCGGCAACGTTCGGAAGGGTGACTTCACCGGCATCGCCGATGAGAACCGGGCTGTTCTGCACCAGCTTGCCGGTCGCCGTATCGAACCGTGCGACGGCCTTGTCGGTCGCAGAGGCAGGCCCCACCACATCGCCCGACCCACCACCGCCACCGCCAGGAGCAACCCATGTTCCATCGGCGCGCAGAAAGTTCGTCGTCCCGCCGCCCGAGGCAGGTGCGAGGCCCGCGTTGCCCGACGTGACCAGCGGCAACGTCACGTCCGCTCCGGTAGAGCTTTCCAAGAGCCGCGACGCCGCCGTGTAGGTCAGGTCCGTGCCGACATTGACCTGCGCGCCAGACGCAATTCCGTCCAGCTTGGTCTTGTCCGCACCCGACATAAAGCCTGCAATCGACGTCGTCGCGCCAGCATGCAGCGTGCCCCCGGCGCGACTGCCATGCGCGGTGTCGTCAAACCGCGCCGCAGGCAGCGTGCCGCTGCCAAGATCGCTCGCCGATCCGCTGGTCGCCACCGTTGCAAGGCCCGTGATCGTGCCGGCCGCCTGCGTGCCGGTATGGTTCGCGCGGGCCAGCAAGGTCGCATCGGCCGCGTTAACGGTGGCCCCGTTCGCCACGTTCAGGATGGTGCGGACCTGCGCCGCCGTCAGTGCCTCTGGAACCCCCGTGCCTGCCGTGGCGCGGCCCAGAATGGAACTCGTGGCAAGGTCCGCCATCTTTGCCAGCGTGACCACGCCCGCATCAATCGTCCAGACCAGCCCCGCACTGCTGACCGTGACATCGCCCTTGTCGCCGTCCGCGACACCGCCGCCGCCACCCACGACGAGGGTGATGCCATTGCTGCGCAGCTTGACCTCACCCGTCGTGGTGTTCAGCCAAAGGGTGCCGTCGGGCGGGCTGGCCGGATCGCTTGCCTGGCCACCCAGATGGACCGGGGCCGGCAGCGTGACCTCCCCCGTTGCCCCGTCCGACTGCAGCGCGGTGAAGAACGCCGATCCGTCAGCGCTTACCTTGATGGCGAAATCGTCCGTTCCTGCGGTGCCCATCTCGGCACGTCCTGAAAAGCCGGTCTGGAACAACAGGCTTGCGGTATCGCCTGCAGCCGCCTTGTTCACCTTTACCTGATGACCCGCGCCAGCATGGTTCAGCAACGTCGCAGGCGACGAAACCGCCAACCGATTCGTCGCATCCGCCGTGGTGGAGATCCCCAGACGGGCGACCGAAACCGTGCCATCCGAGGGCACCTTCCAGACCAGTCCGTCAAAGACCGCCGCCTGGCCTTCGGTCATCACCTGCGCCGTCCAGCCGGTCAAAGGCGTTACAAACTCCCATCCCGTCACAGCGTAAAGTGCAATCTTTCCGGCCTGTCCTGCCCATGTTCCCGCGGCCCCGGCGGGCACGATATGCCGGTCGCCGACCGAAGGTGTCGCCGGCGGCACCGTCAGGTTCCGCGTCAGGACCGACAGCTGCACCATCACGTCCAGAAGGCGCAGGGCCTCGTTGTGGGTGACATGCTTTTGCGCCTGCGCAGGCAGGATCAGGGGCAGTTGCAGGATGGGCGTGTTGTCGGGCATGGGGCTTGTCCTCGGGGCTCGCTGTGACGCCCAAGGCTAGAAACCCATGCCGAATATCCGGTATCCGGGCCGCCCGCCCGAAACGCCCTTTGCGCAACGCCCGGCTATCCCCAGATCAGCGTTGCCGCGATCGTCCACATCGTGACCCCCACGATGACTTCGAGCCAGACCCAGGCCACGGGCTTGGCGAAGATCGGTGCCAAGAGCCGCGCCCCGAACCCCAAGGCACTGAAAAAGCTCAATGATCCCAGCATCGCTGCGATCCCGAACGCCGCCTGATGCGGCGCATACTGGGCCGAGATCGACCCCACCAGCATCACAGTATCCAGATAGACATGCGGATTGGCCCAAGTCAGGATCAGACAGGTCGCCACCACGCGTTTGAGCGATGCGCCATCTCCGCCAGCAGGCGTCAGGGCTTCACCGCCTTGCATTGCCGCCCGGAACCGCAGCGCGCCATAAACCAGCAGAAACGCCACCCCTGCCCAGCGCATCGCCTCGCCGATCCACGGAACGGCAGCCGACAACGCGCCAAATCCGGCGACCCCCACGGCGATCAGCAGCGCATCCGACACCGCGCAGACCGCGACCACGGCGCCGACATGTTCGCGCCGCAAGCCCTGCCGCAGCACAAAGGCATTCTGCGCCCCGATCGCCAGGATCAAACTGATTGCAACGACGTATCCATGTAATGCGGCCTCAAACACGGGCGGGCACCGCATGTTTCGCTGTTCGCCGGTCCGCGTTTGACCGTGACGCAAAAATGCGCGGGCAACAACGACCCGCTGGTTCAATCGCGCGTGGCTTTCTGTCCGAAAACACCCGCGCAGATGACATCACTACTCTCGACGTGAAGAAGACACTTTGCAACTGCAGGGCGATCTGCCCGAGGACGATGCCGTGTCGCCTATTCGCAGGAACCGTCGCCAGTCCCCTCAATCTCTTATACAATTTACCCTCGACACAAGCAGGCCCATTAAACTCAAGCGAGACTCGATCACGTCACGCCGCATCAATCAAATTAAACTTACCCATGACGGGTAAGCCCAGCTAATGCCAGACAAGGGATACCCCTGAAAATCGCTGCGCCTACCTCTTGGCCCATCGAACCAGGCCGGCATTTCGGCAGTTTCCCGCCGAACGAGCAGCTGAACAGATTTTCGGTAATCGCCTCACCCACAGTGGCACGTCCAACAAAGCGGCCAGGCGCTTCGGGCACCGGGGCCTGCGGACGCTCTTTCAAACTGGTCCTTTTGCTTGGCTACGCCTCGGTTGTATGGGTCGCCGCCTGGTTGCGCAACCTTCAGTCCCGAAACAGTCTGGGTCCAACTGGGTGCCAGTTAACCCTCTGCAACCCGCCCCGCCGTTGACGTCCCGCCCTTTCACAGCTCATCCTACCGCAATGACCAATCCCATCCGCCCCCTACCGCCAACTCGCCCGCAACGCCCTTTTGGCCAACCGTCGTCTGGGTCTGGCAATCGCCGGTCTGCAACCCGGCGAGTGGGAGGCCAGGAGGACGGGCTTCTTTCCCAGCCTTCGCGCCACAATGAACCACATCCATGTCGTTGATCTTTTCTACATTGACGCATTGCAGGGCGGCGCGCGCGGCGTCTCGGTCTTTGACAACGTGGAGCCTTATCCTGACCCATCCGCCCTCTTCGCCGTACAGTTTTCGCTTGATCAGACGGTCATCGCGCTGGTCGACAGAATGACGACCGACGATCTTTCCCGCCTTGTCCACATCCACCGCGGCGACCGGATCCAGATCGAAACCGTGGCCGACACCTTGATGCACTTCTTTCTGCACGACCAGCATCACCGGGGCCAGGTTCATGCCATGCTGTCAGGTACCAGCATCAAGCCGCCGCAACTGGACGAATTCTTCATGTGTGATGACGCAAGGTTCCGCATCGGCGACCTGGCCGCGCTCGGCTGGGACGAGGCGACCTTGATGCGCTGACAGGCGTCGCGTCCCGGCTTCCGGTCACTTCTGGATCGTCTGCAACCACGCGATCAGGTCAGCAATGGGCTGGCTGGTCATCAATGGCTGGCCCGACCCGGTCTTCAAGATCACGTCGCTGCCTTCGAAAAAGTCGCCGTAGACCGGCATGTCGCTGCCATGTGCCACCAAGGGGTCACGTCCGTCGATCCGCGCGGCAACGCGACCCAGCGGAAACTCCCCGTCATAGCGCTGTGTCAGCGTCGTCAGGTCGGCAGGCTGCACTGTCATGACCGTCACCATCGGCCCCTGACCTGTGGCCGAGGCACCGTGGCACATCACGCAGTGTTTGCCATAGATCGCCTCGCCCGCGGCGGCATCGCCTTCGGCAAATGCTGGTCCGCCCGCCAGCACTGCGGTCAGAATGATCCATGACTGTCGCATTTCCAGGCCCTCCGGATGATCGATCCCGAAAGTCTACGCGCCAACCAAGCCATGGTCCTTGATGCAAGTCATGTCGCGCGGTCCGGGACGTGGCGCGAGCCGACGCGCCGGGGGAACCGCGGGCGACACACCGACGTTGCAAACCTGTCTGAGGTCAACAGGAGACGGCGCCATGAAGGGCATTTTTGCGTGGATGATCGGCATCCCGATCCCCATCATCCTCATCTTGTATTTCGTGGATGTGTTCTGACCTGCCGCTTGGCAGGTCGGCCCGCAGCTTAGTCGAGCTGTGCGGCCACATCCTCGGGAATGTCGAAATTGTGCGTCACGTCCTGCACGTCGTCATCCTCTTCCAGAAGATCGATCAGCTTCATCAGCTTTTGTGCCGTATCAAGGTCGACCTCGGTCCGGGTCTGCGGGCGCCAGACGATCTTTGATTCGGTCGATTCCCCCAAGGCCTTTTCCAAGGCATCCGACACCTCGGACAGTGCCTCGACCGAACAATAGATCCAGTGCCCGTCCTCGTCACTTTCGACGTCATCGGCACCGGCATCCAGCGCCGCCATCATGATGTCATCGGCGGTTCCGGCCGTGACCGGATACGAAATCTCTCCCACGCGGTCGAAGGAATGGCTGACAGACCCCGTCTGCCCCATGTTTCCGCCGGCCTTGGTGAAATAGCTGCGCACATTCGACGCGGTACGGTTCAGGTTGTCGGTCATCGCCTCGACGATGATCGCGATCCCCCCCGCCCCATATCCCTCATAGCGGATTTCCGTGTAGTCCGCGCCATCGCCCATCTGGCTTTTCTTGATCGCGCGGTCGATCACGTCTTTGGGCATCGACAGCGCCTTGGCCGCCTTGACCGCCAGTCGCAGACGCGGGTTCATGTCCACATCGGCCATGCCCATCTTGGCCGCCACGGTGATTTCCTTGGCCAGCTTGGAAAACATCTTGGAGCGGAGCTTGTCCTGCTTGCCCTTGCGGTGCTGGATATTCGCCCATTTCGAATGGCCTGCCATGACCCGTCACTCCGATCCCGTCTTGGTGATGGCGGTCTCTACACCAGCGGAGGGCAAGGCCGCAAGCCCGGCGCTGGTACACGAAAAACCTGGACACCCGGGTCCGGAAATTGCCTCAGGCGGGCGCATACCTCAGCCGGATCACATCCCGGCCGATCCGCTCGCTGCCGAGCAGATGCAGCGAAGGCCATCGCCCCACAAACATCGGCCGACCTTGCCCCATCACCACAGGATGGAGGTACATATGCACCTCATCAAGCAGCCCCTTCTCGCCCAGCCATTGGGCCAGCAGGGTGCCGCCCACATCAAGATCGCCCTGCGCCTCGTCCTTCAGGCGTCGGATGGCCCCCTCCACATCGCCCTTGATCAGCGTTGCATTCGGGCCCACTTCGCCCAGTGTCGTCGACACGACCCATTTCCGCTGCTGACGCCAGGCCTGCGCAAATTCGCGCAACGCCGGGGCATCTGCCGGATCGTCCTGATCCCAGATATCCCCGTCCCAGTACTGCATCAGCTCATACAGCTTGCGGCCGTACAGGCTGCCGGCACCCGCTTGCGTCATCTCGATGAAATGCCGAAACAGCCCCGCGTCCGGCACCATCTCGGGGTGATCGTGATTGACATACCCGTCCAGCGACACATTCATCGCAAAGATCAGCTTTGCCATCGGATCGCCTCCCTTGGTCTATTCGTCATCCTCTGGCGGGGACACAAATACCCGGTCCATGCCGGCGGGATCGGTGATCACCACCTCTGCCAAGGGCGGAGAGACGCCATCGGCCCCCAGCGCCTCGACCAGCCCGGTGAACAACTGGCGCAGGATGTTGGGGTTTTCGGCCACGTTGACCACATAGCCGTAACCCGGTCCGCAATCCTCCAGCCGCCCCGAGCCGCCCGATGCGGCCCAATCCGCCCGGCACACCGTGCCGTCCGACAGGGTCAGCGTCAGCACCTCCGCCGACAGCCGTGCCGCTTGCGGCACCGGTGTAGCCTGCATGCCTGCGCAACCACCCAAGGCCAGTACCAGCAGCAGCTTGCGCATGTCAGTCTCCTACAAGGGCCAGATCAGCGGGATCAGCGCGCACACCACCAGCATCACGATGATGTTGAGCGGCAATCCCACCTTGGTAAAGTCCGAAAACCGGTATCCGCCCGGACCATAGACCATCATGTTGGTCTGATACCCCACCGGTGTGGCAAAGGCGAGCGTTGCTGAGAACATCACCGCGACCACAAAGGGGCGTGGATCGTGCCCCAGCGTTTGCGCAAGCTCGATCGCGACGGGCGTGTAAATCACCGCCACCGCGTTGTTGGACAGAAATTCGGTCAGCACCAACCCGATGAAATAGACCGCCAGGATCAGCCAGAACGGCGACAATGTCGTCAGCCAGGGGGCAACGCCCGACACGATCATGCCCACGGCACCGGAGTGATCCAGACCCTGTCCAACCGCCAGCATCGCAAAGATCATCGCCAACAGCCGCCCGTCGACAAAGGAAAACGCCTCGTCGCTGTCCACGCAATGGGTGATCAGGATCAGGGCCACCGCCAACAGGGCCAGCACCTGGATCGGCGCCACGTCCAGCGCCGAAAGGACCACGATCATCACCAACCCCGCGATGGCGATCGGGGCCTTGGCCTTGCGAAAGGCCTTGACGCTGGGGCGGCTGATATCGACCAGATCCATGTCCGCGGCCAGCCGCTGGATGTCCTCGATGCTTCCTTCCAGCAGCAGCGTGTCGCCGACCCGCACGATCAGGTCGTCCAGCTGACGCCCGATATTCTGGTTGCGCCGATGGGCGGCCAGCACATAGACGCCGTAGCGCCGCCGCAACCGCAGCTCGCCAAGCGACCGCCCTTCCATGCGGCAGCCGGGACCGATCAGCACTTCCACCGTCTCGGTCTTGACCGACGACAGCTTGTCGACCAGATGCACGTCCTTGCGCGCCTGCATGCCCAAAAGTTCCGTCATCTCGGTGCGCAACATCACGCGGTCGCCCGCCTGGAGTACTACCCCCGCAAGATCGCGCCGCAGCGATGCATCGCCGCGCAGCACGTCGATCACCCGCACACCGTCAGGCTTGAACACATCGACATCCAGCACTGCCTGACCGATCAGCTGGCTTTCCTCCGGCACCGCGACTTCGGTGAAGTACTTCATCTTGCGCTTGTCGCTCAGCAAGACACCCATCGACTGGCGCACCGGCAACAGGCGGTTGCCAAACACCAACAGGTAAAGCCCCCCCGCAATCGTCACCGCGATGCCCAGTGGCGCGATCTCGAACAATCCGAAATGCTCCAGTCCGGCATCTCTGGCCACCCCATCGACCAGAATGTTGGTGGATGTCCCGATCAGCGTGATCATCCCGCCCAGCACCGTCATGTAGCTCAGCGGGATCAACAACTTGGACGGCGCCACATTCATCTGGATCGCCATCTGCATCACGACGGGGATCATCACCGCGACCAGCGGCGTGTTGTTCATGAAGGCCGAGGCGACCGCGATGACAACAAACAGGACCACGATGGTCGTCTTGGGCCGCCCGTCGACGTAGCGCCCCGCCGTGGTGATCACCATCTCCACCGCACCGGTCCGCACCATTCCCCCCATCACCAGAAACATCAGCGCGATGGTCCAGGGGGCGGAATTCGACAACACGCTCGTGGCATCCTTTATGGGCAGGATACCCAGGACCAGCATCACCGCCGCCGCCCCGATGGCCGTCACCTCAACCGGAGTCCGTTCCAGCACGAACAGCACGAACATGACCACCAGTATGGCCAGCGCGACCCACGGTTGTGCCTCCATCGGAACTGAAATGCCAAACATTGACGTCTCCTGTGTTGGCTCGGACGCTGTTTCGCGCCAAGGTCTCAGGGAGTTTGTGCCACAGTCTTGGGTGCGCTCCGCGGCTGCACCAATGCCACACCCGCCAGCATGACCACAAGTGCGGCCCACACCACGGGCGAAAAGCGCTCTCCCAGCAGGATCATTGCCCAAATAACCCCAAACCCGGTGACAAAATAGGCAGTCTGCGCCGCGAACACCGCCCCCGCCCGACCGTTCAACCACACATAGCCCGCATAAAGCAGCGCATGCAGGCCGGATGAAATCGTCAGCGCCACCTCGGGCCGCCCAAAGGGCAACAACCCGAACATCTGTCCCTGCGACAGCGCCACCGGCAGGGCCAGCAGCGCCGCGATCAGACTTGCCCAGAACATCGTTTCCACCGGGTCCATCCCGAAGGTGCCCCAGCGCGCCACTATATTGCCCTCCATCGCGTAGAAAAGCGGCCCAAGCAGCGCCAAGGGAACCCAGATCGCCGTCAAAGGGTCCGGCAGGCTCGCACCGGGAAGGGCGATCAGCGCCACGCCCGTAAGACCGCAGATCAGCCCGAACAGCCGTTTGGCCGAGAAATTGTCCATTCCCAAAGCCATCGCCATTGGAAACGAAAACAGCGGGACGGCGGAAATCAGGATGGACATGATCCCGGCGGGCAGATGCACCACCGACGCGTAAAACGTATAAGTTGGCAGCACCGTCCCCACGACCGCGATGACCAGGGCGAATTGCGCGCCCGCCCATGTCAGCCTCGGTCGCGTGCCGCGGACCAGCATGAGCGCGCCCAGCACGATGACCCCGATCGCGCCCTGCCAGACGATCAGGCCGAACGGCCCGTGTCCGGTCGACACGGCGATCTTTCCCAAAGACTGCGTGGTGCCCCAGCCGATCCCCAGCGCCAGCAGGACCGCAACAAAGAAGTACCGGTGGCTCATACACGCGCCTCGGCCAAGCGCCCGCCGATGCGGATCATCTTCACCGCGGTGGCGCGACCCGTCCTGTCA
This sequence comes from Rhodobacterales bacterium, assembly GCA_031426185.1. Taxonomy (GTDB): domain Bacteria; phylum Pseudomonadota; class Alphaproteobacteria; order Rhodobacterales; family Rhodobacteraceae; genus JAJNPS01. The sequence continues at coordinate 20,084 of JANPKV010000231.1, forward strand.
TCGGTCTCCACATACACGCCGGACAGCGTGGCGGGGCCGTCTGCAGGTTCGAACCGCCCTTTGGCCATGCCCGTCACGAACCGCCGCAGCGGCTCCAGTTTTTCCATTCCGATGACGGAATCGTAGTCGCCGCACATGCCCGCATCCGACTGGTAGGCGGTGCCCTTGGGCAAGATCATCGCATCTGCTGTGGGCACATGGGTGTGCGTTCCCACCACCAGCGACGCCATGCCGTCGCACCAATGGCCCATCCCCATCTTTTCCGACGTGGCCTCGGCGTGGACATCGACAATCGACGCCTGCACCGCCCCGCCCAGTACATGCGTCTTGAGCACCGTCTCGATCGCACTGAAGGGGTCGTCAAAGGGGCGCTTCATGAACACCTGCCCCAGCACCTGCGTCACCAGAACCCGGCGCCCCCGTGTCGCCTCGAACACCCCTGCCCCGCGACCGGGTGCGACCTTGGAGAAATTCAGCGGCCGGATGATGCGGGGTTCGGTCTCGATGAACTGAAGCATGTCCTTCTGGTCAAACGCATGGTCGCCCAGGGTGACGACATCCGCCCCCGCCGACAGCAGGGCGCGGGCATGATCCGGCGTCAGGCCGATCCCCTGGCTTGCGTTCTCGCCGTTCACCACGACGAAATCCAAGCCCCATTCGGTGCGCAGGCCGGGCAACCGTTCGGTCACCGCAGTCCGCCCCGCCCGCCCCATCACATCGCCCAGAAAGAGAAGTTTCATGGGCCTTGGATTAGGCGCGGGGCGCACGGTCGGCAAGCAAATTCGGGGGCAGATGACCGGGCGATACCCCGTCGCACTGCGATGGCGCAGGTGGCGCAGACCATGTTCGGGGTGCGTTTGCGCATCGCTCCCCTGTCGGGACGGATGCCCGCCACATGCCCGGCAGATACCCGACACTGTTTTTCGCTCCCCGCTTCCCCCAGGGACGCCTGCGGCCTACATCTGGGGCATGACCGCGCTTCCCTCCGCCCTCGCCACCTGGTTTGCCGCCAAAGGTTGGTCGCTGCACCCCCATCAGCTTGAGATGCTGGCCCGCGCCGGTGATGCGGCCACGCTGCTGATCGCCCCGACGGGGGGTGGCAAGACCCTTGCCGGATTTCTGCCAACCCTTTCGGAACTTGGGCAAAAGCCCGGGGCGGGACTTCACACCCTTTATATCTCGCCGCTCAAGGCGCTGACTGCCGATATTCGCCGCAACCTGCGCACCCCCATCGAAGGGGCGGGCCTTGCGATCCGCGTCGAGGACCGCACCGGCGACACCAGTTATACCCAGCGCCGCCGCCAGCGCGCCGATCCGCCGCACATTCTGCTGACCACTCCCGAAAGCCTGGCGCTGCTGCTGTCCTATGAAGATTCCCCCAGAATGTTCCAGGGATTGCAGCGCGTCATCGTCGACGAAATCCATGCGCTGGCGGAATCAAAACGCGGCGACCAGCTGAGCTTGCTGGTTTCCCGCCTCGCCACGCTGTCGCCCGGCCTACGTCTGGTCGGGCTGTCCGCGACGGTGGAGGATCCACCGGCGCTGGCCCGCTTTCTTCATGCCAAGGCCCAGATCCTGCAGGCTGATCCCGGTCCCGATCCTGACATTTCGATGCTCGAGACCGATGAGGCCCCGCCTTGGGCCGGGGGCGGCGGTCGTTATGCCATTGCCGCCGTGCTGGATCAGGTCCGCCAGCACCGCACCACCCTCATCTTTCACAACACCCGCGCCCAGGCCGAGCTCTTCTTTCACGCCCTGTGGTTTCAGAACGAAGACAACCTGCCCGTCGCGATCCATCACGGGTCCCTCGCCCGCGAACAGCGCGACCGCGTCGAGGCCGCGATGGTGGCAGGCGCGCTGCGTGCCGTCGTCTGCACAGGGTCGCTGGATCTCGGGATCGACTGGGGCGATGTGGACCTGGTGATCCAGATCGGTGCCCCGAAAAACGTCAAACGTCTGGTGCAACGCATCGGTCGTGCCAACCATCGCTACAATGCGCCCTCAAAGGCGCTGTTGTTGCCGGCAAACCGGTTCGAGGTGGTCGAATGCAAGGCCGCGCTGGATGCCGTCCGTGCACATACACTCGATGGTGAGCCGCGCGGCACCGGTCCCCGCGACGTCCTGTGCCAACACATCTTGCTGGTCGCCTGCGCCGGTCCCTTTGACGCCACATGCCTTTATGATGAAATCAAGGGCGCGGGCCCCTATGCCGCCCTCAGCCGCGCTGACTTTGACGCGTGCATCGATCTGGTTGCGACCGGCGGCTATGCTCTGCGGGCCTATGATCGCTGGCAGCGGCTGAAATTCACCGACGGCAAATGGCACCTCCGCGACCCCCGCGCGTCCACGGTGATCCGCCAGAACCTTGGCACCATCATGGAGATCGAAACCGTGAAGGTGCGGCTGAAGAATCGTTCTGGCGGCACCCCTCTGGGCGAGGTGGAAGAAGGCTTCGCGTCATCGCTCACCCCCGGTGACACCTTTCTGATCGGTGGCCAGGTTGTCCGCTACGAAGCCCTTCGCGAGATGACCGTGGAGGTAACGCGAACCCCCGGCCGCGACCCCAAGGTAGCCGTTTTCAATGGCACCAAATTCGCCACCTCCACCCTGCTGACCGACCGCATCCTGCAGATTTTCCAGCAAGACACCTGGCCCGACCTGCCTGCCCACACCGCGCAATGGCTGGCCTTGCAGCGCGAGGTGTCGCGTCTGCCGGACCCGCATTCGCTTTTGCTGGAATCCTTCCCGCATGAGGGTCGCGAGCATCTCGTGATCTACGGGTTTGCCGGGCGCAACGGCCAGCAGACCCTTGGCCTTCTGGTCACCAAACGGATGGAGGAAGAAGGTCTTGCCCCGCTCGGATTCGCGGCCACCGATTATGCCACGCTTATCTGGGGGCTTGACCCCGTGACCGATGCCGCCCCCCTGTTCAACCTCGAGGCCCTGCGAAGCGGCCTGGACTCCTGGCTGGCCGGAAACGCCGTGATGAAACGCACCTTTCGCGCCAGTGCGATCATCGCGGGTCTGATCGAACGCGCGCATCAGGGCCGCCGCAAATCCGGGCGACAGGCCACGTTCTCGTCCGACATCCTGTACGACACCTTGCGCAAGTACGATCCCGACCACCTCCTGCTTCAGATCACCCGCGAGGAGGCCCTGCGCGGTCTGGTCGACTTTGGCCGCATCGAAACGCTCCTGACGCGTGTCGGGTCAAACATCGACCTGCGGCGCCTGCCCCGCGTTACCCCGCTTGCTGCCCCACTGTTTCTGGAACCGGGGCGCGTTCCGGTCCACGGCGAGGGCCGCGAACGCATGGCCGAAGATGCGGCGCGGCGCTTGATGGAAACCGCCGGCCTGACGTGAACCTGCCTTTTCCTTTTTGCACAGATATCGCCGCCAAAGCGGTTTTTTGCGCAACCTTCCCCCTTGCAAAACCGCGCATGACACGCGCACATCTGCCGCCATGCACCACGTCTTTTCCCTTGGCCCAGCGACGCTTCATGCCCTTCCGTCAGGTGCGCTTTACTGGCCGGCGGCGCATCTTCTTTGCGTCTCCGATCTGCATTTCGGCAAATCCGAACGGATGGCGCGGCGCGGTGGCGCGCTCTTGCCGCCCTATGACACCCGCGCGACCCTGGGCAAGCTGGACGCCGACATGGAGCGCACCCGCGCCACCCGTGTCATCTGCCTTGGAGATAGTTTCGACGACATGGCCGCCAGCGAGGGACTGGACGAGGCCGACCGCCTCTGGCTTGCGCGCCTGATGGCCGGCCGGCACTGGACCTGGGTCGAAGGCAACCATGATCCGGGCCCTCTGGACATCGGCGGCAGCCACAAGTCAGAGGTCACGATTGATGGTCTGACCTTCCGCCATATCGCCAACCCATCGGAAAATCTGGAAATTTCGGGACACTTCCATCCCAAGGCCCGGCTTGCCAGCCAGTCGCGGCCTTGCTTTCTGGCCGATGTGACGCGGGTGATCCTGCCTGCCTACGGCATCTATACCGGCGGGCTCTGGGCCGATGATGCCGCCCTCACCGCGCTCATGCGACCTGATGCATTGGCCATCGTGACAGGGCAGCGGGCCCTTTGCATCCCGATGCCGCGCTAAGCGGTCAGCCCCTCGGGCTCTGGCAACCCGTTGGCGCGGCAGCACGCCGTCAGCGTATTGGCCAAAAGGCACGCGATCGTCATCGGCCCGACGCCCCCCGGTACCGGCGTGATCGCCCCCGCGACCGCGGCTGCCGAAGCATATTCCACGTCCCCCACCAGCTTTGTCTTGCCATCCCGCAAGATCCGGTTGATGCCCACGTCGATTACCGTGGCCCCCGGTTTGACATACTCGCCGGTGATCATCTCGGGCCGCCCGACCGCTGCGACCAGAATATCCGCGCCCCGGCAGACGGCAGCCAGATCCTTGGTCCGCGAATGGGCAATCGTCACCGTGCAGCTGTCACCCAGCAGCAATTGCGCCATCGGCTTGCCCACGATGTTCGACCGCCCCACCACAACCGCATTCATCCCCGACAGCGACCCGTGATGATCGCGCAGCATCATCAGACAGCCCAGCGGCGTGCAGGGCACCATCGACTTTTGCCCCGTCCCCAACAGCCCGACATTCGAGATGTGAAATCCGTCCACGTCCTTGGCCGGGTCGATCGTGTTGATGATCAGTTCCGAATTCAGATGCGCCGGCAGCGGCAGCTGCACAAGAATGCCGTGAACCTTCGGATCGCCGTTCAACGCGCGGACAAGCGCCAGAAGATCGCCCTCCGACGTCGTGACCGGCAACCGGTGTTCAAAGGATGCCATGCCAACTTCGATGGTGGAGGCATGCTTGTTCTTCACATAAACCTGTGACGCCGGGTCTTCGCCGACCAGTACCACCGCCAAGCCTGGCTCGATCCCCTGCTCTTCCACCAGCCGGGCCACATGCGCCTGAATCTGCGCACGCACACGCGCCGCGAAAGCCTTGCCGTCGATAATGGTCGTCATGGGCCCGTCAATCCTTTTTGTCTTCTCGCAGACTGTCTGGCCCAAGCATCGATTCCTCGCGCGCAATGGACCAGTCGATCAGCCGCCGCCACAGTTTTTCCACCAGGTCAGGTGGCAGACCGTTGGCCACAGCATGGCGGCGCACGTTTGCCACCACCTCCTCCACGCGCGGGGTGATCCGCGCGGGCATCTTCAGCCCCGATTTCACCACCACAGCGCGGTCGATATATTCCGCGCGCTCTGCAAACAGGCGGACGAGCTCTTCGTCCACGCGGTCGATCTCGGCCCTGATTTCGGCCATGGTGGTGCAGTCTTTCGCAGCTTTCATCGGGCAGGCTCCATTGTCCGCCCCGGTTTAGTCGCCAACCGGAGCGCTGACAATGTGACAAGTCGGGACGAAGGCCTAGAACAGACCTTCGACATCGCCTTGCTCGTTCAGGCGGATCACCTCGGCCGATGGCACCTTGGGCAGGCCCGGCATCGTCATGATCTCACCGCAGATTGCCACGATGAAGCCCGCGCCCGCGCTGAGCCGCACCTCGCGCACCGGCACGGAGTGGCCCGTGGGCGCGCCGCGCACCGACGGATCGGTGGTGAAACTGTACTGCGTTTTCGCAATGCAGATCGGCAGGTGGCCATAGCCCGCTGCCTCCCAGGTCTTCAGCTGGTCGCGGATCGATTTGTCGGCGATCACGTCATCGGCGTGATAGATGCGCTTGGCAATCGTCTCGATCTTCTGGAACAGCGGCATTTCGTCGGGATAAAGCGGCGCGAAATTCGACGGGCCTTCGGCCAGTTGCACGACCTTGTGCGCCAGCTCCTCGATCCCGGCCGACCCATGCGCCCAATGCTTGCAGAGGATCGCTTCTGCCCCCTGCTCGGCCACATAGGCCTTCACGGCGGCAATCTCGGCATCGGTGTCGCTGAAGAAGTGGTTGATCGCCACGACCACCGGCACCCCGAACGACTTCACGTTGCCGATGTGGCGGCCAAGGTTCGGGCAGCCCTTCTTGACGGCGTCGACGTTCTCGGCCCCGAGATCGGCCTTGGCGACACCGCCGTTCATCTTCATCGCCCGCACCGTGGCCACGATCACCGCGGCGGCAGGTTTCAGGCCGGCCTTGCGGCATTTGATGTCAAAGAACTTCTCGGCGCCCAAGTCTGCCCCAAAGCCTGCCTCGGTCACCACATACTCACCCAGCTTCAGCGCAGTCTTGGTCGCGATGACCGAGTTGCAGCCATGCGCGATGTTGGCAAACGGCCCGCCGTGGACGAAGGCCGGGTTGTTCTCCAGCGTCTGGACAAGGTTCGGCTGCATCGCGTCCTTCAGAAGGACCGTCATCGCGCCGTCAGCCTTGATGTCGCGGGCATAGACCGGCTTTTTCTCGCGGGTATAGGCCACGACGATGTCGCCGAGCCGCTTTTCCAGATCGGCAAGGTCATTGGACAGGCACAGGATCGCCATGACTTCCGACGCCACCGTGATGTCGAACCCGGTCTGGCGCGGAAAGCCGTTCGACACCCCGCCCAGCGACACCACGATATCGCGCAGCGCCCGGTCGTTCATGTCCATGACCCGGCGCCAGACGATGCGCCGCTCGTCGATATCAAGGCTGTTGCCCCAATAGATGTGGTTGTCGATCATCGCCGACAGCAGGTTGTGGGCGGAGGTGATGGCGTGGAAGTCGCCGGTGAAATGCAGGTTCATCTCTTCCATCGGAACGACTTGCGCATAGCCGCCGCCCGCAGCGCCCCCCTTCATCCCGAAGTTTGGTCCAAGGCTGGCCTCGCGGATGCAGACCACCGCCTTTTTCCCGATTCGGTTCAGCCCGTCGCCCAGACCCACGGTCGTCGTGGTCTTGCCCTCGCCCGCCGGGGTCGGGTTGATCGCGGTCACCAGGATCAGCTTGCCGTCCTTTTGTGCGGACAGACCCTTGATGAACTCCTGCCCGATCTTGGCCTTGTCATGGCCATAGGGAAGCAGGTGCTCAGAGGGGATTCCCAGTTTGGCCCCGATTTCCATGATCGGTTTCTTCTTGGCTTCGCGTGCGATCTCGATATCGGTCTTGATGGCCATGTCCGTCCTCATGAAAGGGGCAGTCTCCCGTTGGCGGTGTGATACCGGGCTTGGTGCCAGTTCAAAGGCCGGTTTCCGACATAAAGCCCGCGAAATTCGCCCCGGTGCGTCTCGCATCGGAAAACCAAGGTCAATTTGGCGCGGTTTGCGGCCTTTTGTGGCTACCGGGCGGCTGCCTTGCGTGCGGCGTCCAGATGGGTCCAGACCGGCTGGTCGGGGATATGCAGGCGCAGGCGCATCCCGACGGCCAGCCTCCCCTCGCGCTCCACCCAGGCGGTGACACCGCGCCGTCCCGCCGCCGCCGCCTTGAACGCCTTGCCATGGCCGGGGCGCGCCGCCTTGATCGTCGCGGCGGGCTCCTGGCAGGGGCGGTTTTCCATGTCGACGACCAATGTGGTGCCATTCTCCGCCTGCAGGCGCGACGACGGCGGAACATGACTGAAGTCGGGAATGCCCTCCACCACGAGGGACGCCCCGACCCAGGCATAGTCGAACGTGTCGAGGTTCAGTCTTGCGGCGACCAGTGCCATCTCTTCGGCGCTGACGATTGCCAGCTGCCGCACGTTGCGGATGGGTGTGCCACGCGGATGCTGGGCCAGAACCCGACTGTCGGAGGGCCGCGTCAGCCCGGCATGGACCTCGTCCGCATAGCCTGCAAAGGTCAGCGGCATCTCTGTGACCGGCGCCGCGCGGATGATCAGCTTTTCGACCGGCACGGCCTGCGCGCCCATCCAGGTCACGGTGCAAAAGTGGTCGGTGGGGATCAGCGCCGGCATCGGTCGTCCCTAGAGCAGTTTCTTGACGCGAAAGATCGCGTATGGAATGACCGCGGACAGGATCATCAGGCCTATCGCCATCGGATAGCCCCAGGGCCATTCCAGTTCCGGCATGTATTTGAAATTCATGCCGTAGATCGAGGCGATCAGCGTGGGCGGCAGAAAGACGAAGGCCACGACAGAGAAAATCTTGATGATGTCGGACTGGCGGATGTTGATCACCCCCAGCGTCGCATCCAGCTGAAACAGGATCTTTTGCGATTGCGTCACGGCTGTTTCCGACAGGGACCGGACGTCACGGCTCATCGATTTCAGCTGGCCCTTGCCGATCCCCTTCAAAAGCCCTGCGGCCTCGGTAGACGGCGGCGCCGACATGTAGGAAATGACGCGCTGAATGGTCGACAGGCTTTCGATGACCTTGCCGTTCAGGTCTTCGGCTCGACCGATCCGCTGCAAGATCGCCGCCAGCGTGCTGGTCTTGCCGCTTGGCCTGTGCGCCTCGAAGATGGCTTTGGTCAAGGTATCCAGCTTGCGCGCTTCGCCCTCGATGACATCGGCAAGCCGGTCCACGAAGGTCTCGAACAGTGCCATCAGCGTCGTCTGTCCGGACGTGCATCCCATGTCATGCGTTTGTGCCCAGTCGGCAAAGAACGCGATGGAGCCCGGCTTGTGGTAATGCACGGTGATCAGGCGGTCTTTCGTCAGCATGAAGGTGACGGGCGCAATCTCGGTGTCGAGCGCGTCGCGCGTGGCGATGATCTGCGCCGTCAGGTAAACCGCCCCGCGTTCGGCATAAAGCCGCGACGAGGGCTCGATCTCCTGCATGTCGTCGCGGGTGGGAATGTTGAGGCCCAACTGTGCTTCGACCATGCGTTCTTCGTCCGGCGTCGGATCAATCATGTCGATCCAGACGATGTCGGTGGGGTCATCGAGGCTGCCCTTTTGCGGCGAAAGCATCCCCCCTTGCGCCCGATATCCGATGATCATCGCCCACTCCGCGCTTTTTTATGCACCATACCTAGCGGTCCTTTCCGCCAAGCAAAAGGCCCCGACAAAGCGGGGCCTTCGCTGATCGTTGCGTCTTGTTCAAACCGCCGGAGTAGGCGTCGGGTCGGCTTTCGGGGCCTTGGGCTTGGTCTTGGGAATCGCGATCACAGATGCAGAGCCGCCGCCCGTGGTCGGTTTGTCGGCGTCATCGTCATTGCCCAACGCCTCGCCAGCGATGACCCTGCGGATTTCGTCGCCCGTCAGGGTCTCGTATTCCAAAAGACCCTTCGCCAGACGCTCAAAATCTTCGGCCTTATCCAGCAGGACACGCCGCGCAACCTCATAGCCTTCGTCGATCAGTTTCTTGACCTCGGCCTCGATGGTCTTTTTGGTTTCGGCGGAAACCGAAAAGCCCGCGGTATTGCCCTGATAACCCTCATGCGCTTCGGCATAGTCGATGTTGCCGATGGCGTCCGACATGCCCCAGCGCATCACCATGGCCCGCGCAAGGGCGCTGGCTTGCTGAATATCGCCCGCCGGACCGGAGGACACGCCCTCTTCGCCGTATTTGATGATCTCGGCGGCCTTGCCTGCCATGGTCATCGCGATCTTCTGCTTGCCCTCGTCCTTGTGCATGTTCAGCCGGTCCATTTCCGGCAGGCTGACCACCATGCCCAAGGCGCCGCCACGCGGGATGATCGTCGCTTTGTAGACCGGGTCGCATTTCGGCATGTTCATGCCAACGATGGCATGGCCCGCTTCGTGATAGGCGGTCTTTTCCTTTTGGTCAGCAGTCAGGACCATCGACCGACGCTCGGCGCCCATCATCACCTTGTCCTTGGCGTTCTCGAAATCGGACATGGTCACGAAGCGGCGTCCTACACGGGCGGCGGTCAGCGCGGCCTCGTTCACGAGGTTTGCCAGGTCTGCACCGGAAAAGCCCGGACAGCCGCGCGCGATGATGCGCAGATCGACGTCCGGTCCGACGGGTACCTTGCGCGCATGCACGTTCAGGATCTTTTCGCGGCCCTTGATGTCGGGATTCGGCACATGGATCTGGCGGTCAAAACGGCCGGGACGCAGCAAGGCGGGGTCAAGCACGTCCTTGCGGTTGGTTGCCGCCACGATGATCACGCCCTCGTTGGCCTCAAAGCCGTCCATCTCGACCAGAAGCTGGTTCAGCGTCTGTTCGCGTTCGTCATTGCCGCCGCCGATGCCCACGCCACGGGCGCGGCCCACGGCGTCGATCTCGTCGATGAACACGATGCAGGGCGCGTTCTTTTTCGCCTGCTCGAACATGTCGCGCACGCGGGACGCACCCACGCCCACGAACATCTCCACGAAGTCAGAGCCCGAGATGGTGAAGAAGGGAACCCCGGCCTCACCCGCAATCGCGCGGGCCAGAAGCGTTTTACCGGTACCGGGCGGACCAACGAGCAGCGCGCCCTTGGGGATCTTGCCGCCCAGACGGCTGAACTTTTGCGGGTTGCGCAGGAATTCGACGATTTCTTCCAGTTCTTCCTTGGCCTCGTCGATGCCCGCCACGTCGTCAAACGTGACGCGCCCCTGCTTTTCGGTCAGCAGCTTGGCGCGCGACTTGCCAAAGCCCATCGCGCCGCCTTTGCCGCCGCCCTGCATGCGGTTCATGAAGAAGATCCAGATGCCGATCAGCACGAGGAACGGCAGCCAGAGCGAGACGAAGGACATGATCCCGGACTCTTCCTGGCTTTCGGCACGGACTTCGACACCCTTGGCGATCAGCTTGTCCGTCAGTTCTTCACCTTCGGGGCGGATGGTGACGTATTTGGAATTGTCCTTGGCGGTGACGATGACGCGCTCGCCATCGAGGATCACGCTGGCGACCGTTCCCTGGTCGACCTGCGCGATGAAGTCCGAATAGGCCAGCGGACGAGAGGTCGATGTCGCCTGGCTGCCGTTGAACAGATTGAACAGCGCCAGAACAAGCAGGAACAGAACGACCCAGAATGCGATATTTCGTGCGTTACCCACGAAGGAACTCCCGTATGATCTGCGCCAACATCCCGGGCGCAGGCTTGGAACCTAAGATAGACAGATTGGCGCGGCGTTCAATGCGATAACAGAAATGAGACAAAGGACGGCGAAACCGTCGCAGTCCAACCTGCGCCAAAACCCGCGCAGGGGGCGGCGACAAGTGTCTCACCCCGCCAGATCCCCGGCGTGACGATCAGCGTGTCGCGAGGGATCCCGGTGCTGCGCCAGGTCTTTGCCTGACGCAACCCTTCTGGCCCAAGCGCGCGAATTGCAAGGTCAGGGGCATGACGACCCGACAATCGCCAGCGGGTATCCCACGCCCGGTCCGTCGGGGATGCCATGTTGTCCACGGCCTTCGGTTCTCGCCTGATCCAGATCTTTGTGTCGTCAGATGTCAGGATACACCCTGCCAAAGTGTGTTTGCGCTGTCGGGTCACGTTGGCATACGCGGACTCCAAAGCGTCCAGCCGCGGACGATAATCCGCAGACGACACCCATCGGACCCCATCGGCCAGAATGCGCAACCCCGTCTCGAGCGGTTCGGCCAAAAGCGCGTCCCTGTCCATGCGGACGGCGCCACAGATTTCATCCCCATCTGCTTTCACCACCCGCAACGCGGCGCCCTTCAGCGCGTCCCGGGCCATCGACATCAGATGCACGGTATCGGCAATCCGGTCTGGTGTGATCCCCAATGGCTCCAGCACCGTCAGGGCCTTGCGCATCCTGATACGGTCAAACCGGTCGTCATCGTTGGTGGGGTCGTCCGCCCAACCCACATTGCGGCTGGTCAGATAATGCCGCAGTTCGTCGCGCCTGACTGTCAGCAGGGGCCGCATCCACGCAATCCCATCCGACTGACGGCGGGGGGTCATTGCCGACAAACCATCCACCCCGGAGCCCCGCGCCAGCCGCATCAGGAACGTTTCGGCCTGATCGTCCATTGTGTGGCCCAAGGCGACCGCCGCGATCCCCTGTGCCCGCGCCCCGTCCGCGATCAGCCTGATCCTTGCCCGCCGCGCGGCGTCCATCAGGTTTCCGGTCCTGTCCCAACCCAGCCAGCGCAGCGTGTCATGTGGCACGCCCAGGGTCCGGCACATCGCGGCCACAGCGTCGGCCTCTGCGGCAGCCTCGGGCCGCAACCCATGATCGACCGTCACCGCATGCAGTTGCGGCCCGCCGTCCCGCGACCACTCCGCCAGCAAATGCAAAAGGGCGACGGAATCTCCGCCGCCCGATACTGCCACACCCAGATTGTCCGGTGGTTCTGGCGCAAACGCCGCGCGAAGCCTGGTCTGCAGGTCGCGCCCGTCTACTGGCACCCCAGCCCCTGCATCGCCACCTGCGCCTGCGTCGCGGGCAGGCTGCCGGGGAACCGGACACCGACTTCGCCAAGCGTCACGCAGGCTTCGGGCGTCTGGCCCAATGCCCCAAGCGCTTCGCCCAGTTTCAGCAAGGCATCGCCTGCCCGCGTCCCATCGGGGGCTGCATTGAAGGCGTCCAGATAGGCCCGCGCTGCATTCGACGTCTCGCCCAGTTTGCCCAGCGCCTCGCCGCGCTGGAAATGGGCCTCG
>JANPKV010000232.1:0-12583 GCA_031426185.1 Rhodobacterales bacterium
CTGTTTATCCAGACTGGAGCGGGCGAAGAGATTCGAACTCTCGACCCTAACCTTGGCAAGGTTATGCTCTACCCCTGAGCTACGCCCGCACCGGACTGGATGGCGGGGATGTATAAAGGGATGCGGCGCTTCGCAAGAGGAAAATGGGTGCGGTCAGATTTTTGATCCCGCCGGTTCTGCATTTCGCACGGCAAGATGCAGCAGACACCGACAGCGCAGAACCTTGCGCGGCCGGTCGAGGCCGAAAAACGCCCCACGGCCGCCGCCAAGAACGGTCGGATCGCCAGTCTGCAGCCAAAGTGTCGGTGGCCAGGGCGCCGTTACGATTCCAGTTCGACCAGCAGATCCTTTGCGTCGATCTGACTGCCGGGATGCACATGCACCGCCTTGATGGTCGCCGCGCGGTCGGCATGAAGGCCGGTTTCCATCTTCATCGCCTCGATCGTCAGCAACAGATCGCCTGCGCGCACCTTTTGCCCCGCGACAACCGCGACCGACGCGACCGACCCCGGCATGGGCGCGCCGACATGCGCCGCGTTGCCCTCCAGCGCCTTGGGCCGCGCCGCGGTCTTGGCCTTGGCGATGCGGTTGGGGACGCGGATCACGCGCGGCTGGCCGTTGAGTTCAAAGAACACTTTGACGTCGCCGTCCTCGGTCGTCTCGCCCACCGCTTGCAGGCGGATTTCCAGCGTCTTGCCGGGATCGATCTCGGTGGTGATTTCGTCCCCCGGCGCCATGCCGTAAAAGAACGTGCGCGTCGGCAGGGCGCGCACCGGCCCATAAAGGCGGTGGCGCGCGCGGTAGTCCATGAACACCTTGGGATACATCAGGTACCCGTTCAGGTCCTCGTCATCCACGGTCTCGTCATCCGCCTCTTCCTGACCCAGCAGAAGGTCGGCGGCAAGTTTCTTGCGAACCGCTTCCAGATCGACCGGGGGCAGCGTCTTGCCGGGACGGTCCGTCAGCGGCGCCTCGCCCTTCAGGACCTTGGCCATGATGCCCTCGGGCCAGCCGCCATGCGGTTGACCGAGGTTGCCCTTCATCATGTCGACGACGCTTTCGGGGAAAGCCACGTCCATGTCAGGATTTTCGACCTGTGCGCGGCTGAGGCCCTGCGCCACCATCATTAGCGCCATGTCGCCCACGACCTTGGAGGACGGCGTCACCTTGACGATGTCGCCGAACATCTGGTTGGCATCGGCATAGGCTTGCGCCACTTCGGGCCAGCGGTCCTCCAGCCCCAGCGACCGCGCCTGCGCCTTGAGGTTGGTGAACTGCCCGCCGGGCATCTCGTGCAGATACACCTCTGACGCGGGCGCGGGCAGGCCGGATTCAAAGGCCGCGTATTGCGCGCGCACATGTTCCCAATAGTTTGAAATCGCACGGATCGCGGCGATATCCAGGCCCGTGTCGCGTTCGGTGTGGCGCAGCGCCTCCACGATCGAGCCGAGGCAAGGCTGCGACGTACCCCCCGAAAACGCGTCCATCGCCGCATCGACCGCATCCGCCCCGGCATCGCAGGCGGCAAGGATCGTGGCAGCGCCGGCGCCGGACGTATCATGGGTGTGGAAATGGATCGGCAGCCCCACCTCCTGTTTCAGCGCCTTGATGAGGATGCGCGCCGCGCTGGGTCGAAGCAGTCCTGCCATGTCCTTGAGGCCAAGAACATGCGCACCGGCACCCTTCAACTCCTGGCCCATCGCGACATAGTATTTCAGATTGTACTTGGGTCGCGCGGGGTCGAGCAGATCGCCGGTGTAGCAGATTGTGCCCTCGCACACCTTTCCAGACTCCACCACGGCGTCCATGGCCACGCGCATGTTCTCCACCCAGTTGAGGGAATCGAACACCCGGAATACGTCAACCCCGGTTTTGGCCGACTGTAATACGAAGGATCGAACAACGTTGTCCGGATAGTTGGTATAGCCAACCCCGTTGGAGGCCCGCAGCAGCATCTGCGTCATCACGTTGGGCATGGCCGCCCGCAGGTCGCGCAGGCGTTGCCACGGGCATTCCTGCAGAAACCGGTAGGCCACATCGAACGTGGCCCCGCCCCAGCATTCCACGCTGAAAAGCTGCGACAGGTTGGCCGCATAACTGGGAGCGACCCGGATCATGTCGATCGACCGCATCCGCGTGGCAAGCAGGCTTTGATGTCCGTCGCGCATCGTCGTATCGGTGATGAGGACCTTTTTCTGCGCCTTCATCCAGTCCGCGACCGCCTGCGGGCCTTTTTGTTCCAAAAGGTTGCGCGTGCCCATCGGCGGCTCCGCCTTGGGCGCGGGCGGCTTTGGCATCCTCGCCTCGGCCGGGGGCAGGGGCCGACCCGCCGTCTCGGGGTGACCGTTGACCGTGATGTCGGCGATATAGGTCAGGATCTTGGTCGCGCGGTCCCGGCGTTTCTTGAAAAGGAAAAGGTCCGGCGTCGTGTCGATGAACTTGGTGGTGTAGGTGTCGTTCAGAAATGTCGGGTGCTTCAGCAGGTTGATGACGAATTCGATATTCGTCGCCACCCCGCGGATGCGGAATTCGCGCAGCGCCCGGTCCATCCGCGCGATGGCCTTTTCGGGCGTCTGTGCATGGGCGGTGACCTTGACCAGAAGCGAGTCGTAGTACCGCGTGATGACGCCGCCCGCATAGGCCGTGCCGCCGTCCAGACGGATGCCGTTGCCGGTGGCCGAACGGTACGCCGTCAACCGCCCGTAATCGGGGATGAAGTTGTTCAGCGGGTCTTCGGTCGTGACGCGGCACTGCAGCGCATGGCCGTTCAGCATGACGTCTTCCTGCCGTGCAATGCCCGTCGCCTCGGCTAGGGTCTTGCCTTCCTCGATCAGGATCTGCGCCTGCACGATGTCGATGCCGGTCACCTCTTCGGTGACGGTGTGTTCGACCTGCACGCGCGGGTTCACCTCGATGAAGTAGAACTTGGAGGTGTCCATATCCATCAGGAACTCGACGGTGCCGGCGCATTCGTAATTCACATGGGCGCATATCTTGCGGCCCATCTCGCAGACCTCGGCGCGCTGTTCTGGCGTCAGGTACGGGGCAGGGGCGCGTTCCACGACCTTCTGGTTGCGGCGCTGCACGGTGCAGTCGCGCTCCCACAGGTGGTAGATATTGCCGTGCTTGTCGCCGAGGATCTGGACCTCGACGTGGCGCGCGCGCAGGATCATCTTTTCCAGATAACCCTCGCCGTTGCCAAAGGCCGCTTCCGCCTCTCGCCGGCCTTCGCGGACCTTGGATTCCAGTTCTTCCTCGTTGTTGATCGGCCGCATGCCGCGCCCGCCGCCGCCCCAGGACGCCTTGAGCATCAGGGGATAGCCGACCTCAGCCGCCTGCTTTTTCACAAGCGCCATGTCGTCGCCCAGAACCTCGGTCGCCGGGATGACCGGCACCCCAGCCGCCATGGCCACCCGCCGGGCAGAGGCCTTGTCGCCCAACGCGCGCATGGTTTCGGCACGAGGTCCGATGAAGGTGATCCCCGCCTGATCGCACGCCTCGACGAAATCGGGGTTTTCCGACAAGAGGCCGTAGCCGGGGTGGATGGCATCTGCCCCGGCCATCTTGGCCACCCGGATGATCTCGGGGATGGACAGATAGGCCCCCACCGGCGACAGGCCTTCGCCGATGCGGTAGGCCTCGTCCGCCTTGAAGCGGTGCAGGCTCAGTTTGTCTTCCTCGGCAAAGACCGCAACCGTCTTCTTGCCCATCTCATTGGCGGCGCGCATCACGCGGATGGCGATCTCGCCCCGGTTTGCGATCAGGATTTTCTTGAATTCGGGCATCAGGCCATTCCCCCGGAAGTGCGCGCATTTTGCCAGCACTTTAGGGGTGCTGCGGTGCGGCGCAAGCCCCGTCACAGGGCGCAGGTGCCAGTTTCTTTATCCTGTGACCAGCATCGGCGCGTTTCGATAGGTCAGTCCTGCACGCGACCCGCGGGCGCGCCCGTCACCGACACGCGAAGGGAATGGATGGGTCGGACGAAGGGATGCGGGACCGCGCCATGGCCGGCCCCGCAATATCGCTGCTTGTCAGGCGATGCGCATGACGTCGTCGTAAAGCAGTTCCAGTGAGGCGACCCCCGACACTGTCACGATATCGCCGTCGCCAAAGTCGAAAACGACCTTTGAACCCGCGACCACGGCATAGGTGTCCACAAAGTTCGCCGCGTCCTCGATGCCGTCCCAATAGCTATCGGCAAAGGCCAGCGTGTCGACATCATTGACAAAGCCGTCGACGCGGTCGGTGCCGAACCCGTCGACAAAGACAAAGGTGTCTTCGCCAAGGCCGCCCGCCAGTCTGTCCATGCCCGTGCCACCCGACAGGATGTCATTGCCGTCCCCGCCATTCAGCCGGTCATCGCCTTCGCCCCCGTCAAGAATGTCGTCGCCAACCCCACCTGACAGCCGGTCGTCGCCCGTGCCGCCCAACAGCAGGTCATTGCCTTCGCCGCCATCCAGCCGGTCATCGCCTTCGCCCCTGTCAAGAATATCGTCGCCAACCCCACCGGCCAGCCGGTCGGCGCCCGTGCCGCCCTGGAGCAAGTCATTGCCGTTGCCGCCTTCCAGCCGGTCGTTTTCGGACCCGCCGTCCAGATCGTCATCGCCGTCGCCGCCATCCAGCCGGTCAGCGCCGTCCCCACCGTCAAGGGTGTCGTTATCCGCCTCGCCGTAAAGCCTGTCGTTGCCGATCCCGCCGTCGAGCTCGTCATCGCCGATCCCGCCGTACAGTCTGTCGTTCTCCGCATCGCCCGAAAGCGTATCTCGACCGTCACCGCCATAGGCCTTGTCGTTGCCGTCCCCACCAAAGATGAAGTCGTCGCCAAGATCGCCCTGCAAGAAATCATTGCCAAGGCCGCCCAACAGGTCGTCGTCGTTGTCGCCACCATAAAGCTTGTCGTTGCCGAGACCGCCAACCAGCGTATCGTTGCCGCCGAGGCCCGAAATTATATCGTTGCCGCCAAGGCCGTCCCACGTATCGGCGTTGGCGGTGCCCGAAAGATTGTTTGCCGCCTCAGTCGCAACCGGTGGGGCAACCACGGGGGGCGTACTGCTGCCGCCGCCGCTGCTGGTGCCACCGCCGCTCCCGCCATCGCCACCATTGTCTGCGGCGCTGAGCGCAAAATTCTGCGTGATCATGACGGCCGTGTATGTGTAGCCGTTGCTGATGAACTGGCCGATTTCGATCCCGATGCCGATTTGCTTGAAGCCGGGCATCAGGATGTTTGCCTTGTGGCCGGTGCTGTTCATCAGTGCCAGATGCAACTGGGCGACCTCGTCCGCGATGCCTGCCGCACCGCCCGTCGTGGTCCAGGCGATGTTCTCGCCGCTCATCCAGGTGCCGGAGAACACAAATCCGGCCGCTTCCATCCGGTCGGTGCAGTCCGAACTGCCCGCACCGGTATGCGAAAAGATGTCGGTATTCAGCATCCACTCGCTGTGCGTTTCCGCCGAGCTGTTGAGTTTGGCATTGAGCGTTAGCGGTTGTAGCCCGACATTTGCGCGTTCGGTATTGATCAGGGCCAGCATTTGCTGTTCGTACTGGTCGGCAACAGACATAAGACACGTCCTTACACCCCGAGCCAGCGGCCAGGGTCATCATGATAAGGTCGAGCGTGCCCCCGCCGCCTAACCACAATGATTGTAAGGGAACTGCCTTATTGTGACCTTTTTCAGTCCGACTTGCGGCCAAATGCTGTTTTGACGCATCCGTGGCGCGATCTATGCGCCAGGCCAGGTACCGTGCTTTGCCGCGCCCCTTTCCTGGGCAGGAAAACCTGCCCAGGAAAGGGGCGATCGGGTCTTCTGCTTCAGCGCGCGTTCAGGCCATTGCCATGACGTCGTCGTAAAGCACGCTAACCGACCGGACCCCGGACAGCGTCAGCACGCTGCCGTCGTAGAACTCGAACACGACGCTGGTCCCGACAACCTCTGCATAGGCGTCCACAAACGCAGCCGCAGTCGTGAAACCATTCCAGTATTCGGCAACGAAGCCCAGTTCATCGATATTGTCGACAAAGTCAGTGATCCGGTCGATGCCGAACCCTTCGATGAACTGAAAGGAATCCGCGTCAGCGCCGCCGGTCAGCAGGTCGTTGCCCGTTCCGCCGGACAGGACATCCATACCGGCTCCGCCGTTCAGCACGTCGTTCCCGGCATCGCCCGCGACTGCGTCATTCCCCGCGTCGCCAAGCAGCGAGTCGTTGCCGTCGCCACCTGCGACGACATCATCATCGATGCCGCCCGCCAATCTGTCGTTCCCCTCGCCGCCGAAGACAAGGTCGTCTCCGGCGTCACCCGAAAGCCTGTCCGCGCCGCCATCCCCGAAAAGCATGTCGTTTCCATCGCCGCCCGAGACCCGATCGGCACCCGCAGCACCGGTTTCGGGTTCGTCATGAAAGGTGTCATTGCCGGCCCCGAGGGACACCCTGTCGCGCCCATTGCCGCCATAGACCACATCGTCGCCACCACCGGTCGTCTCGACGATCTTGTCGTCCCCGTCACCGCCATAGATGGTGTCATTGCCAAAACCACCGTCAAGCGCGTCCTTGCCCGCCCCGCCTGTCAACTGGTCGTGGTCATCCCCGCCAAACAGCTTGTCATTGCCGGCACCGCCATCGAGAATGTCATCTCCGCCAAGTCCGTAGGCGGTGTCATTGCCGCGCATCGCGTGAATTTCGTTCGCAATGTCCGATCCCGTCAGGCTGTCCCTGCCATCGCCGGTCACCAGGTTTTCGATCACCGTTCCCGCCGCGATGGTGGCCCACTGCGCACGCCCGACCGCGATGCTGCCGCCAGCGGCAAGCGTCGCCGTCACGGCCCCCGCGATGGAAGACATGTTCAGCCAGTCCGTCCCGCCGTCGGTATCGGCGATGACCCGGTCGCGGGTGCCATTCGCATCCCTCGATTGCGCCAGCAGGTAGTCCTTTGTCAGGTGATGCACATTGTCGACATCCGGCGCGCGGCCAAAGAAATCCAAGGTGTACTCGCTGATTCCACCTGTAAGAGTGCTCGACCAATTTCCGGAAAAATAGACCTGCCAGGTGCCCAATGCATTGAGTCCGAGCGCCTGCGCCAGACCAAATGTCCAGCTCAGGCCTTCCGGCAACGCGATGACTTGTCCTTGTTCAACGAAAAGATCGTTGGTGCTGAACAGTTTGAACTCGGTGCCGTCCGGTGCCAACAACATCAGATCGACCTGCTCAAAAGACGGATCTATCCTCGACAGCGAGACGCCGATGGTCACATCGACATTCTCGATCCACATCTGCTCGCTCACCTCGAGCGTCAAGAATTGTCCCTGTGCGGTTGGCAGGGGAAGGGGTGTGGACAGGACCCCTGTCGATACTGTCAGCACCTGCTCATTCGCACTGGTCAGCGGCGTGTCAGAAAACAGCTCCCAAGCCTCGGCCATGCGCACGGCAGCAAACGCGTCGACCCTGCCAACCCCGTAATCGAGCGAGTGTGCCCGACCACCGTCATTCCAGCTGTCGCCAAAGCCGGTATTGCCCTGGAACTGCGTCCCCTCGATCTCGAATCCAGACCTGGCGCCAGTGATCGACCCGGTGAGCGAGGCCGAGGTCGCCAGAATCTCGCGCACATCGCGCCAGCCAAGGTTCTCATTGGCCTCGAGCATCAGCGCCACAACCCCGGACACCACGGGGGTCGCCGCCGAAGTTCCGCCGAAATCCGTCGTATAATCCCCGGCAGACCCCACCGCCCTGCCATATCCCGGCAGGCCCATCAAATCGGTCGTGACCTCTGCCGCTCCTGCCGAGACAAGAATGTTGGTCCCGAAATTCGAATAGTCGGTGATCTGGCCCGTCGGGGTCAGCGCCGCCACATTGATGATATGACGCGACCCGCTGAACCCTTCGCCGTTGGAGTTTGCCGCAAGGTTGCCCGCTGCCTTGACGACCACGGTGCCAAGCCCGTCGCGGCCGGTATCCGCCGCATATTGAAACGCAGCCTCGACGTCGCTGCCCCACGCGTCGTCCGCCCGCGTCAAGAAGGCGTCGAAATTGGCGTCGTAACCCCAGCTGTTCGACATGATGTCAAAGTTCGCGGCGTGCCGGATCGACGCCAGAAACAGGGTGTCGGCAGTGCCGCTGCCATCGCGGAAACTCGGATGGGTCAGGATGTTGACGCCCGTCAGCGTCGCGCCCCAGGCGACGCCCACGCCCCCGGTGGCATTGCCGGCCTCGGCTGCGATGATGCCCGCGACGGAGGTTCCATGCCCGTCGTCATCCTCGCCCGGTGTTGGGAAAAGTGTGCGCGGATCGTAGGTTACGCCGTTATAGACAAAGTGCAGCGACGCGTCGTATCTGCCGTCAAGGTCGGGATGCAACGCCTGCAGCCCCCCGTCATAGACGCCGATACGGACCCCGGCCCCGGAATACTCGTCCCAGATCGAGGAGATGTTCCCAAGCAGCTTGAAATGCCATTGCTGAGAAAAAAGCGGGTCTTTAATAGCCACCATCTTAAACACTCATACAGCAGGGCGCGAATCGCTCGCGGGTTGTGACACATAAAACGACGGGCGTTTATTGCATGGATTCGCCCGCCGATCAGCCCACAAAACCGCGCCATTCGCCTCTTGGCCGGAACATTCTGTCCGCTGCGTTTCGCCAGTGCGCAGTAATTCCTCCATGAACAATCTGTGAACGCACCCTTTATCCCCACCGAAATGCGTATATAGTAAGGTCCATGAACGGGTGGGATGACAGCAAAGTCACGGACAACGCAGTGCCGCTGTCACAACGCGCTATCGCCGCGCGCGCGGCCCCTTATCTTGACGACCTCAACCCCGCCCAACGCGCCGCAGTAGAGGCGCTCGATGGTCCGGTGCTGATGCTGGCCGGGGCAGGGACGGGCAAGACCAAGGCCCTGACCGCGCGGATCGTGCACCTGTTGCGCCTGTCCAAGGCGCGCCCGAACGAGATCCTTGCCGTCACCTTCACCAACAAGGCCGCGCGCGAGATGAAACTGCGGGTGGGGCGGATGCTGGGCGAGGTCGCCGAGGGCATGCCCTGGATGGGGACCTTTCACAGCCTGTCGGCGAAAATCCTTCGCCGTCACGCCGAACTGGTGGGCCTCAAGCCCAACTTCACCATTCTCGACACCGACGACCAGATCCGCCTGCTCAAACAACTGATCGCCGCCGCCAACATTGACGAAAAGCGCTGGCCTGCACGGTTGCTTGCCAGCCTGATCGACGGCTGGAAGAACCGCGCCCTGACGCCCGACCGGGTGCCGACAGCCGATGCCAGCGCCTTCAACAACCGGGGCACGGAGCTTTACGAGGCCTATCAGGACCGCCTCAAATCCCTGAACGCGACCGATTTCGGGGACCTTCTGCTGCATTGCGTCACGATTTTCCAAAAGCACGAGGATGTACTGGCCCAATACCAACGCTGGTTTCGCTACATCCTGGTCGACGAATACCAAGACACCAACGTCGCACAATACCTGTGGCTGCGGCTGCTGGCCCAAGCGCATCGCAATATCTGCTGCGTCGGCGATGACGACCAGTCGATCTATGGCTGGCGCGGCGCGGAGGTCGGCAACATCCTGCGGTTCGAAAAGGACTTTCCCGGTGCCGTGGTGATCCGGCTGGAGCAGAACTACCGCTCCACCCCCCATATCCTCGCGGCTGCATCGGGGGTCATCAGTGCCAATCAGGGACGCCTGGGCAAGACCCTGTGGACCGAGGAAAAGACCGGCGAAAAGGTCCGCCTGATCGGTCACTGGGACGGCGAGGAAGAGGCCCGCTGGATCGGCGAAGAGGTCGAGGCGATCCAGCGTGGCACCCGGGGCATGGACCCGGTTGACCTGAACGGGCAGGCGATCCTTGTGCGCGCCAGTCACCAGATGCGCGCCTTCGAGGACCGGTTCCTGACCATCGGTCTGCCCTACCGCGTGATCGGCGGGCCTCGTTTCTACGAACGCGCCGAAATTCGCGACGCCATGGCCTATTTCCGGCTGGCAGTGTCGCCCGACGATGACCTCGCCTTTGAACGCGTCGTCAACCTGCCAAAACGCGGTCTGGGTGACAAGGCGCAGGCCGATATCCAGCGCATTGCGCGGGCGTCCGAGACATCGCTGCTCGAGGGCGCGCGTGAGGCGGTGGCCCATGGCGCGATCGGCGGCAAGGGAGCCGCGCAGCTGCGGGTATTTGTCGAGGGCATTGACCGCTGGCATGACAAGACGCGGGTGCCAGACTACGACCACGTGCGCCTGGCTGAGCAGATACTTGAGGAATCCGGCTATACCGAGATGTGGCAGAACGACAAGACGCCCGAGGCCCCGGGGCGGCTCGATAACCTGAAAGAACTTGTCAAGGCGTTGGAGCAGTTCGACAATCTGCAAGGCTTTCTCGAACATGTGTCCCTGATCATGGACAACGACACCGAAGGTGCGGACGAAAAGATCACCATCATGACGCTCCACGCCGCCAAGGGGCTGGAGTTCCCGGTGGTGTTTCTGCCCGGCTGGGAGGACGGCCTGTTCCCCAGCCAGCGCAGCATGGACGAGACCGGGCTGAAGGGCCTGGAGGAGGAACGCAGGCTGGCCTATGTTGGCATCACCCGCGCCGAAGAACTGTGCACGATCTCATTCGCTTCCAACCGGCGCGTCTATGGCCAGTGGCAAAGTCAGTTGCCCTCGCGCTTCATCGACGAGTTGCCCTCGGCCCATGTCGAGGTGCTGACGCCGCCCGGGCTATATGGCGGCGGCTATGGTGCGGCCGCCAGCGTCGGGTTCGGTTCCAACCTTGAAGAACGGGTGTCCAAGGCCGATGTCTACAACTCACCCGGATGGAAGCGCCTGCAAGACCGTCAGACCACCCGCGGCATCAGCCAGCCGCGCGAGGCCCGCAACATCACCATCGATGCCGAGGCGGTGTCGTCCTACATCCTTGGCGACCGCGTTTTCCATCAGAAGTTCGGATACGGAGAGATCATCGGGATCGAGGGCGACAAACTCGACATAGATTTCGACAAGGCCGGCCCGAAAAAGATCGTCGCGCGCTGGGTGCTGCCTGAAAATCAGGTGGATGACGTGCCGTTCTGAACTTCAGGTCTGTCCCGCCTGACGCCGCATCCGCTCCAACCCGAACACCACCAACCCTGCGGCAAGTCCCCAGAACGCGGCCCCGATCCCGAACGCCACCACCCCTGATCCCGTCACGACCAGGGTGATTGTCGCGGCAAACCGTTGCGCCGGCTGCCCATAGGCCACCGTCAGCGCCCCCAAAAGTGGGCCGACCAATGCCAGCGCCACCAATGCCGCCATGACGTCCGGCGGCAACACGGCCAGCACTGCCAGCACAACCGGGCCCGCAAGCCCCAGCCCCATCCAGAACGCGGCATAGGCCAGCCCCACCTTCCAGCGTTGATTTCGGTCAGGATGCACATCATCGCCGAGACAGATCGCTGCCGTGATCGCCGCCATGTTGATCGGGTGCGCCCCGAAGAACGCCGCCAGGGTGGACAACCCGCCGGTCACCATCAGCGCCGACCCGGCGGGCGGCTCGTACCCCGCCGCGCGCATCGTCGCGAACCCCGGCAGGTTTTGCGACGCCATGGTGACCAGATACAGCGGCACCGCCAGTCCGATCAGCACCGGCAGCCGAAACTCCGGCAGCACAAGGATCGGCAACGGCAAGGTCAGCGCAAAGTCCGGGGCTGGGGCCGCGCCTAGCCCGAAGGCGAGAACCAGACCCAGCGCCAAAGCAGCCAGCACCGCCATGGCCGGATTCCACAGCCGCACAAGCGCAAAGACCGCCACCATCGGCAGCACGATATGGGGCAGAGTCTGTGCCGCCCCCGCACCTTGCAGGCAAAACGGCAGCAGCACCCCCGCCAGCATGCCCCCGGCGATCCCCTCGGGGATCCGCGCGATCAACTGCCCAAAGGGACGCACCGCGCCGGTCAGCGCCAGCAGCACCCCCGTCACGACAAACGCGCCGACCGCCTCGGAGAACGTGATCCCGCTGGTCGCCGCGATCACCGCAGCCCCGGGGGTGGACCAGGCCAGCACCATCGGCATCCTGTGCCATGTCGACAACAGCGCCGTTCCGATGGCCTTGGCAAAACAGACCGCCACGAGCCAGCTGGCCGTCTGGGCCGGGCTGGCACCGACCGCGGTTGCAGCCGACAGCACCAGCGCGATTGACGCGCCATAGCCCACCAGCGCCGCCACCAGCGCCGAACTGATCAATGATATCCGCACATCCCACCCCGATCACCGCGCCCGGACTATCGGTCAGTTGCCGCACCGCGCACAAGTCGCCCGCGCCATGAAAAAGGCGATACCCGGGGGAGGACCGGGTATCGCCCGACTTTCCGTGATGTTCCCAGGGAGGAGAACGGGCGCATCACGGTCTTCAAATAACGGCGGCCCTCAGGGAGGAGGACAAGAGCCACCGCGCCTTTCGTCCGGACCCTCTGGAGGGGAGGGGGGAAGCCGGACCAAATCTTGGGTGCGGCGACCCCAGGGAGGAGGACGGGGCCGCCGCGGTTTCAGACGATCCAGGGAGGAGGTTGGATCATCCAAAGGGTTGGGACTTGCGCCCCGTCAGAAAA
>JANPKV010000233.1:0-6082 GCA_031426185.1 Rhodobacterales bacterium
CCTTCCTGCACCTCGATATCCACCTCGTGCAGCACTTTGACGCTGCCATAGGATTTGGTCACATGTGTGATGTCGAGAAAGCCCATCAGTTCAGCCCTTCACGCTGCCGGCCATCAGGCCGCGAACGAAGTATCGTCCGGCTACGATATAGACGACCAAAGTCGGCAGGGCGGCAAGGATCGCGCCGGCGAAGTGGACGTTGTATTCTTTGACCCCCGTCGAGGACTGGACAAGGTTGTTCAGCGCCACCGTCATCGGCTGGCTTTGCCCGCCGAACGAGGCACCGAACAGAAAGTCGTTCCAGATATTGGTGAACTGCCAGATGATGCTGACCACCGCGATCGGCCCCGACACGGGCAGCATGATCCGCCAGAAGATCCGGAAGAACCCCGCCCCGTCGATCATCGCCGCGCGGACCAGCTCGGTCGGAAAGGCGGCGTAATAGTTGCGGAAGTAAAGCGTCGTGAACCCGATGCCGTAAACCACATGCACCAGGATCAGCCCCGGCACCGACCCCGCAAGGCCCAGCTTTCCCAGCACCATCGCCATCGGGATCAGCACGATCTGAAACGGGATGAAGCACGAAAACAGCATCAGCCCGAACAGGATGGTGTCGCCGCGAAACCGCCACTTCGTCAGCACATACCCGTTCAGCGCGCCAAGGATCGTCGAGATCAGGACGGCGGGCACAACCATCAGGATCGAGTTCAGGAAATAGGGGCGCAGGCCCGTCGGCTCCACCCCGATCTGCGCCGTGGACCACGCCGACAGCCAAGGCGCGATGGTCCAGTCCTGCGGCAAAGCCATCATGTTGCCACCGGTGATTTCCGACAGCGGTTTCAGACTGTTGGTCAGCATCACAAAGAACGGCAGCAGGTAGAACAGCGCGAACAGCAGCAGCACCAGGTAGATGAATGTGCGTGCCACGCGCCCGGTGCGGACGGCGGTGTCCTGTGTGGCGGCGCTCATTGGTCCTTTTCCTTCAGCTCGGCGTAAAGGTAGGGGACCATGATCGCGGCGATGGTCATCAGCATGATCACCGCCGACGCCGATCCGATGCCCATCGAATTGCGCGTGAAGGTGTAGGAATACATGAACGTCGCCGGCAGCTCGGTCGCCCGCCCCGGCCCGCCACCCGTCAGCGCGATGACCAGATCATAGGATTTGATCGCAAGGTGGCTGAGGATGACGAACGCGCTCAGGAATGCCGGGCGCAACAGCGGGATCACGATGCGCCGGTAAAGGTTCCAGTTCGACGCCCCGTCGATCTGCGCCGCCTTCAGGATCTCGTTGTCGATGCCCCGGAGGCCCGCAAGGAACATCGCCATCACAAAGCCCGAGGTCTGCCACACCGCTGCAATGACAACGCAATAGATCGCCATGTCGCGGTCCTTGATCCAGGCAAAGCTGAACGACTCCCACCCCCAGAGGTGCATCGTGTGCTCCAGCCCGATTCCGGGGTCGAGAAACCATTTCCAGGCTGTCCCGGTGACGATGAACGACAGCGCCATCGGATAGAGGTAGATCGGCCGCAGCAGCCCCTCGCCGCGAATTTTCTGGTCCAGAAAGATCGCCAGCGTCAGCCCGATCACCGTGCAGATCACGATATAGAGAAGCGAAAAGATGCCCAGGTTGGTAATCGCGGTGATCCAGTGCGACAGGCCCCAGAGCTTGGCATAGTTTTCCCAGCCGATCAGGTCGTAGCTGGGCAGCATCTTGCTGTCGGTGAACGACAGATATGCGGTGTACAGGATAAAGCCGTAGACAAAGATCAAGATCACCGCCAGCGACGGGGATAGCACCAGCTTTGGGATCCAGTCCTGCAGCTGCGTGCGGTAATCGACACGGGTCGTGGCCATGATCCCCCCAAAGGCGTCTTGCAGGGCAGGGGCGGCCGATCAAGGCCGCCCCGCCTTTTGATCTTACTTTGCAGCCTCAACCGCAGCGGCCAGTTCGGTCGCTGCCGTAGCTGCATCGTACTCGCCGTTGAAATGGGCCGTCACGACGTCGTAAAGCGCGTTCTTGATGGCAGCCGGGGCGGCATGGCCATGCGCCATCGATCCGAACAGCATTCCACTGGTATTGGCCTCGGCCAGGTCGGCCATCGCCTTCTTGCCGCAATCGTCAAAGGCCTCGTTCGGCACATCCGTGCGGGCAGGGGCCGAGCCCTTGACCACGTTGAAGGCCGACTGGAACGCCGGGCTCATCACGGACGAGGCCATCTGCACCTGCGCGGCCTTGGACCCTTCGTCAGCTACGTTGAACATCGCGAACTGGTCGGAGTTGAACGTCACCATGCCTTGCGTGCCGGGGAACCGGATACAGACGAAATCGACGCCGGGGACCTTGCCCGCCTTGACGAATTCGCCCTTGGCCCAGTCGCCCATCATCTGCATGCCGGCTTCGCCGTTGATCACCATGGACGAGGCCAGGTTCCAGTCGCGACCAGAGAAGTTGTCATCGACATAGGACCGCAGCGTCGCCATCCGGTTGAACGCCTCGACCATCTTTTCGCCACCCAGCGCCGCCGGGTCGAGGTCGATCATCGCAGCCTTGTAAAAGTCCGCGCCCAAGGACAGCACGACCGCATCGAACACCGTCGCGTCCTGCCAGGCCTGACCGCCATGCGCCAGGGGCGTGATGCCGTTGGCCTTCATCGCGTCTAGAACCGCGACCAGTTCTTCCCAGGTTTCGGGGGCCTTGCCGCCCGCGGCATCCAGCGCTGGCTTCGAAATCCAGATCCAGTTGGTCGAATGGACGTTGACCGGGGCCGCGATCCAGTTGCCGTCGTATTTCGAGAACGCCTGCAATGCGCTGGGCACCACCGCATCCCAGCCTTCACTGGCCGCAAGGTCATTCAGGTTGCCAAGCGCGCCTTCCTTGGCCCAGTCCTGAATGTCAAAGCCCAGCATCTGCACGGCCGTCGGCGGATCGCCTGCGGTGACGCGTGCGCGCAGGGTTGTCATGGCAGCCTCGCCGCCACCGCCTGCGACAGGCATGTCGACCCAGCCGACCGTCTTGGCGGCCAGATCGTCTTTCAGAACGCCCAGGGCGGCCGCTTCGCCACCGCTGGTCCACCAGTGCAGAACTTCCACATCTTCTGCAATCGCGATCGAGGTCGAGGCCAGCAGGGCCATGACCGCTGTCGTCTTCAGTCCAAAGAAACCACGCATAAGGTATCCTCCCAGGTTGGCGTTGGTCCAAGTCAGTCCGACGACGTTGCCGCCGCAGGGGTCTTCACCCAAGGTGCGCGGGTGCGGCCGATCCGCATGACCAGCGACTTTACCTCGAGGAATTCGTCAAATCCGTACTGGCCGATCTCGCGGCCCTGTCCCGACTGCTTCATCCCGCCGAAGGTCATTTCGGGAAAGCCGTCCATCCAGGTGTTTGTCCACACGGTGCCTGCCTGCACGCGGCGGGCAAACTGCAGACAGGTATGGATATTCTCGCTCCAGATGCCTGCCGACAGGCCGTAGGTCGCGTCATTGGCCAGCGCGATGGCCTCGTCCAGTGTGCGAAAGGTCAGGACCGCCAGAACCGGGCCGAACACCTCTTCGCGGGCGATGGCCATGTCGGGCGTCACGCCCCGGATCACGGTTGGCTGATAGAATTGCGTTCCCACCCCCGGCACCGCCAGGGGTGCGCCGCCGATGCAGACTTCGGCCCCTGCCGCGACGGCCTGTTGCACATAGCGGTCGATCCTGGCCCCGTGATCGGCGGTTACGATCGCGCCTACCTGCGTCGCCTCGTGAAGGGGATTGCCGAACGCAACCTGCTTTGACAGCGCCACAACCCGCGCGGTGAAATCCTGTGCAATATCCTCGTGCACGATGATCCGGCTGGAAGAATTGCAGCATTGGCCGACATTGAAATAGATGCCGAAGGTCACGGCATCGGCGGCGCTTGCCAGATCGGCATCGGGAAAGATCACCTGCGGGTTCTTGCCGCCCAGTTCCAGCGCGACCTTTTTCAACGTGTCGCCCGCCGATTTGGTGATGCGCTTGCCCACCGCGGTCGACCCGGTAAAGGTCACCATATCCACCTCGGGATGCGCGGTCAGCAGCGCCCCCACCGGGTCACCATATCCCAGCACGATGTTGCAGACCCCCGCGGGCAGACCCGCCTCATGCAGCATCTCGCCCAGCATCGCGGTGGTCGAGGGCGTCATCTCGGACGGCTTGACGATGCAGGTGCACCCGGCGGCCAGCGCAAAGGGCAGCTTTTGCGACAGGATCCAGAACGGAAAGTTCCAGGGCGTGATGATGGACACCACACCAATCGGTTCCTTCAGCACCACGCCCAGCATGTCGGGGCCAAGCGTGTTGTGGCTGTCTCCGCTGGAGGTGCGGGCGAGAGACGCGGCATAGCGCCAAAGATCGGCCGCTCCGCCACATTCTCCACGCGACTGGGAAATCGGCTTGCCGCTTTCCAGCGTTTCCAGGACGGCCATCCGTTCGACATTGGCCTGGATCAGATCGGCCACGCGCAACAGCACCGCTCCGCGCTCCTTGCCCGACAGCGTGCTCCAGCGCCCGTCGTCGAATGCCCGGCGCGCTGCGCGGATGGCGGCGTCGGTTTCCCCGGCACCCCCAAGCGCGGCCCGACTGACCAGCACCCCGTGCGACGGCGACATCCGGTCGGACATCCGGCCGTCCGCGCTGTCACAGGCCACACCGTCGATAAAGTGGCGCGCGTGATAGGGCGCCGCCGGCATCGCCACCGTCTGGCCCGAAATGACGTGCAGGTCTTTCATCGCCTATCTCCCGGAAAAATCGGCTTTGCGCTTGTCGCGAAAGGCAGCGACCCCTTCAGCTCGGTCATCCGACGCGGCGATCGCAGCACTTCCCAGCGCCTCGATCATCGCGGCACGATCCTCGCCAGCGGCTGCATGGATCATGGATTTGGCGATCTCCACCGCACGCGGCGACAGGCCAAGCGCGCGGTCCAGCAAGGTCATTGCAACGGCGCGCGGGTCGGCATCGACCGCCGAGACGAACCCCATCGCCAGCGCACGGTCCGCGGGAATGCGACTGCCAAAGAGAACCATTTCCTTGACAGCGGCTTCGGGCAGCAGACGCAACAACCGCTGCGTGCCTGACCAACCCGGCACGATCCCCACGCCCGCCTCGGGCAGGGCAAGGGTCGCACCCGGCGCCATCACCCGCAGATCGCAGGCCGCAGCCAGTTCAAGTCCGCCGCCAAAGGCATGGCCGTGCAGGACCGCGATGGTCGGTTTCGACAGACGTGCCAACCGGTCGAAAATTCGGTGCCCGTCGCGCACCCAGTGGCGCGAAAAATCGGTCGCCGACAGGTTCCCCCAGGCGTTGATATCAGCCCCGGTGCAAAACGCGCGGTCGCCCTCCGCCGTGATCATCACCGCCCGGACACCCGGATCGCGGTCGACGGCGTCCAGATGCGCGCCAAGCTGGTCAAGCATTTCCACCGTGAACGCGTTCAGCTTTGCCGGGTTGTCCAGCCTGAGTTCGGCGATCTGGCCGTGTGCGAGCAGATGGACCGCACTCATGCCCCCCACCCCATCGGCGCATCGCGCAACAAGGACAGCGGCAGCGTGATCGCATCGGGGGAAACCGTAACGCGGCCTTCTGATGCCGCCACGATGTCGCGTTGCGGATCGATGCCCGGCATGATCTCGGTCGCGATCAATCCCCCATCGCCCATCCGCATCACGCAGCGTTCGGTGACGTACATCACATCCTGCCCCTGTTCGCGCGCCCGCTGGCCGGAAAAGGTCACATGCTCCACCGCCGCGACCATCTTGGTGAACTTGCCGGGGGTGACCACGCGCAACCCTTCTTCGGTCAGCCGGATATCCGCCCCGGCCTCGAACCAGCCGGAGAACACGATCTTTCTGGCATGGCTGGTGATGTCGACAAACCCGCCGCAGCCGGCCGTCAGATAGGGCTTCTTGCCAAGTTTCGAAACGTTGACGTTCCCCTCCACATCCACCTCCAGAAAGGACAGGAACGAGACGTCGAACCCCGCCCCCTGGAAATAGATGAACTGCTGCGGCGACGGCACAAAGGCGTCGGCATTCGACGCGCAACCGAACGCAAAGCCGGTC
>JANPKV010000234.1:0-14277 GCA_031426185.1 Rhodobacterales bacterium
ACCAGGATGCGGCCGATGACGTAGATGACGGGTCGTATGTCCACCATGATGGCGCATGGCTACCCGTGCCCGCGACCGCGGTCAATGAAACCGCAGGCCGCGGGTCCCTGGTCAGCCGACGTGGAACAGCGTCTGGAACAAGCGCGGGTCCAGGCTTTCCTGCGCAAAGGTTGCCCCTTCGGTCAAGAGGCTGACCGCGTCATGGCTGTGCAGCGATTCTTGATGGCTTGCCAGCACGCGAAAATCCCCGATGCGCCCGTCACCTTTCAACGCCCTGGAAAAGCTGCGCGCGGCATCCTCGACAAAGATCGGGTTGGCCGCATTCAGTTCGGCAAAGGCCTGCTCATCCTCGCGCTTGACCATTACTTGGGTTTCCGTCGGCACGCCGTCGCGGGCCAGGTCGATGAGGTCCTCGAACCACAACGGATCGTTGCCCGTAACCTCGACCGAGATGCGCGCGACCGACCGCTGGCTGTGGGGCGTGGCCAGTTGACCCCGCGTGCGGCGTGCGTGTTCGGACAGTTCCAGACTGCACGGACAGGTGCTGGAATAGACATAGTCCAGATGCATGATCTTCTTGCGCTGCCCCGCGAGGTCCACAAGCTCCAGCGCGATCTCGTAATACTGCCAGCCCGACAGACCCGACCGCAGGCTTGTCACCTTCATCGGAAAGGAAAACCGCATCTGGATGCGCGCGTCGAACGACCCGAGGTCGCGCTTGTAATCCTCGAGCGCGGCCTCGATCACCTCGAACGAGAACGACCGTTCCGCATGGAGATAAAAGGACCGCATGATGCGGCTCATGTTGATGCCCTTTTTCTCCGCTTCCAGGCTGACGGTACCGGTGACGCTGGTCTCCAGCGACAGGACACCGTTGTCACGCGTATGGAACCGGATCGGCAGGCGAAAATTGGAAATCCCCACATGCTGGATCACCGCCTTGTCGCCCACGATCAGGCTGGCGGGACCGTTTTGCAGATCGGGCAACCCTGCCTTGTAGGCGTCGGTCGCCTGAAACTCGGCCGGATAGCGGCGTGACAGGGCCGGATAGCTGTCGCCGGGCACCAGATAGCCCACGGCTGCATCCAGCGTGGCGATTTCGGTGTCCGATGATTTGCCCGCCCATTGCCGCAGCGTGGCCAGCGCGGCTTCGGCTTCGGCGCGCGACGGCTTGCGGTCGATCTCTGGGGTATGGATGTTCATGGGAGAACCCTTTCGGTTCAGGCAGGGGCGCACCCGCTGCCGTCAATGTCGCAAGGTTTACGGGCAGTCCCCGCCCCCGGATCACTCTGGTCCGGGGGAAGATGACCTTTAGATAGAGTTTTTTGTGGTCCGCACAAGCGCCGGGCCTGCGCTGCTTCAGGCCAAGGTCAGCGCCTGCATCAGGTCGCTGATCAGATCGCCGCTGTCTTCCAGCCCGATGGACAACCGCACCAGCCCCGGCGTGATGCCCAGAAGATCCTTTTGATCTTGAGGCAGGCGCTGATGCGTGGTGGTCGCCGGATGTGTCGCGATCGACTTTGCATCCCCCAGATTGTTGGAAATCTTGAAGATTTCCAACGCATTCAGGAACGCGAACGCAGCCTCTTTGCCAGCCGCGATGTCGATGGCGACCAGGGTGCCCCCCGACCCCATCTGCCGCATGGCAAGTTGGTGCTGGGGATGGCTTGGCAGGCCCGGAAAGATCACCCGGCTCAGCTTGGGATGTCCCTCCAGCCTGACCGCGATTTGCGCTGCACTTTCGGCCATCGCGCGACAGCGCAGGTCCAGCGTCGCCATCCCGTTCAGCATGATCCACGACGTGAAGGGCGACATCGCACCGCCGGTGTGTTTCATGAATGGCTCAAGCGTCTTGCGAATGAATTCGCGACTGGCGCAGACCACGCCGCCCAGCGCCCGGCCCTGCCCGTCGATGTGCTTGGTCGTGGAATAGACCACGACATCTGCCCCCTGCTCCACCGCGCGCGAGAAGATCGGCGTCGCAAAGACGTTGTCGCACACAACCAGCGCCCCCGCCGCGTGGGCAATGGCCGAAACGGCCTCGATATCGACGAGTTCCAGCGCGGGGTTCGACATCGATTCGAAAAAGACGGCCTTGGTGCCCGGCGTCACGGCCTGTTTCCACGCGTTTAGGTCGGCCCCGTCCACGAAGGTGACCAGCACGCCGAACTTGCGCAGAACCTCTTCCATCACATAAAGGCATGATCCGAACAGCGCGCGAGAACTGACGACATGATCGCCCGCCCGCAGCATCGCCATCAGCGCGCCCGAGACCGCTGCCATGCCGCTGGCGGTGGCAAACGCGTCCTCGGTCCCCTCAAGGGCGGCAATGCGTTCCTCGAACATCCGTGTCGTGGGGTTGCCGTAGCGGGCATAGATGAACTCATCCTCGCCCGCTTTCACAAAGCGCGCCTCGGCCGCTTCGGCATCGGGATAGACGAACCCTTGCGTCAGGAAGATCGCCTCGGCCATCTCGCCATACTGGCTGCGGCGACTGCCTTCGTGGACCAGTTTCGTGCGGGTTTTCCAGTCGTCCATGGCAGCCTCCAGGTCATCAAAAAGCCCCGGACAACCAGAGGTGCCGGGGCCGATGCCCAGAAACCTCTTTAGCGGTTTGTTTAACGTGGCCCGCAATCCGGTAACAAAGCGCCACGGAGGGTTGCTTACGCCTATGCCGTGCCCGCGTCAACGTGCTGACTGCGGCCCGGGTCGCGGTGCGCCCTGCTCGACAGATGGCCGATCTGCATCGTCACGACACGAGCACCGCCGTCGCCCCCGCTATCGCGGCGCGCTGTCGCCGCCTTTGGGCGGCTCGATCATGTAGCGCTGCAAGGACATGATCTGCGCCCACAGAAACACGAACAGCGCGACCGGAAAGGCAAAGGTTTCCAGCTTCACCCAAAGGTCTGTCGACTGCGTCCGCCAGATGATCTCATTGGCCACCGCGAGTGCCAGAAACATCAGCGCCAGCCGCCGCGTCAGGATCATCCAGCCCTTTTCCTGCATCGGCAGGGCTGCGTTCATGATCCATTGCAGGTAGCTGTGCCCCCGCATCAGGCCAAAGCCGAGGATGGCCGCAAAGCAGCCGTAGACGATGGTCGTCTTCATCTTGAAGAACCGCTCATCATTGAACCACGCCGTAAGCCCGCCGAAAAAGATCACCATGAACGCGGTGAAAAGCTGCATGCGGCTGAGGGCACCGGTCAGCGCCCACAGAATGCCCATCGCGATCAGAAGGATCGGCACGAACACCAGTGCCGCCACGATGAACCCGGTATAGGTCGTGCCCGCGATGACGAAACTGTCGTCGCGGATCCACATGTAGATGGCAAAGAATATCAGCGTCGGGCCCAGTTCCAGAACCTGCTTCACCCAGCCACTTATCTCTCGTTCTGCCACGTCATGCCCTCATCTGTTTTGCGCGGTTCAAAGCCATCACTGACCAAATGCCCGAGGCCAACTGACATCGACCTTCAACCCGTCAAAAATCGGTGCAAGGTCGTCTATTGTCCTGGGCGCGCCGGTCAGTGCAAAGCGCATGAAACTGACCGGGCCGATCCCGGCATCTGACTGCAGCTTGATGCGCAGCGACCCCACCGGATCCGGCAGGTCTGCCACCAGCGACCGCAGGGCCGATTTGGACCCCAGCGCAAAGGTCGCCCCGGGCAGTTGCGAAATCCAGGTGGTGGCCTCTGCCCGGATGGCAGGCAGCACGGCATCCCGCGCGGCATCGTCCACCGCAAGTGCCGGCCCCAATGCCGCCGTGACCGCTGCCGCCAAAACCCCGCGCGAGGTGATCTTGATGTCGGCATCCGTCACCAGAAAGCTGGCAAGTCCGATGGTCGCGCCCGCCAGGGTGGAGGCATCGAAGTTGACGGCGCGCGCCGTCAGGTCCAGCTTGTCATTGCCCGCAAAGTCCACCAGCAGTCGTGACACCGCCAGGGACTGCTCGGCGCTGTCCCAGTTCAAGCCGACCGTGGCGTCGAGGTCGCGCAGATAGGGCAGCAGATCGACAAGATGTGCGGGCATGGGGTCGGGAAAATCCGGCGCGATGCTGAGCCCCCGGATATCCACCGACACAGAATTGAGCGTTCCGGTTTCGGCAAAGGGCCCCTCCGGGCCGGCACCCTGGATCGCCACCCGCTCGGCCTGCCAGCTGGGGCCGCCCGGGCGGTCGGAGGCGTAGGCCACGCCTTGCAGAACGCACTGGCCGCCGTCCGTTGCCATCGAGCCAAACGTCACCGACAGCGAAGCCAGCGCCCCCTGAACCTTGGCCAGCAGCGCATCGCAATCTGCCGCCGACATGTCCTGTGCGGCCGCCGGAGACGCCAGCGCAGCGATCAGGACCAGATGTCTGACCATCTTCAGCCTCCCCGTTCCGCGTCGATGCCGACCAGCGCCCGCGCAAAATCGTCGGGATCAAATGCCGCAAGGTCGTCGATCTGTTCGCCCACGCCGATGGCATGGATGGGCAGGCCGAACTTGTCGGCCAACGCCACCAGCACACCCCCCTTGGCCGTGCCGTCAAGCTTGGTCATCACAAGGCCCGACACATCCGCGATCCTGGAAAAGATCTCGACCTGCAACAGCGCGTTCTGGCCCGTCGTCGCATCCAGCACCAAAAGCGTGTTATGTGGCGCCGTCGGGTCCTTTTTGCGAATGACCCGGACGATCTTGGACAACTCCTCCATCAGATCCTGACGGTTCTGCAAGCGTCCCGCCGTGTCGATCAGCAACAGGTCGGCACCGTCCGCCTCGGCCTTGGTCATCGCATCGAAAGCCAGGCTTGCGGGGTCAGACCCTTCGGGCGCGGTCAGGACCGGCACCCCGGCCCGCGTGCCCCAGATCTGCAGCTGTTCCACTGCCGCCGCACGGAAGGTGTCGCACGCCGCGATGACCACCGATTTCCCCGCCGCCTTGAACTGGCTTGCCAGTTTGCCGATTGTCGTGGTCTTGCCCGATCCGTTGACGCCGACCACCAGAACGACCTGCGGTTTCTTGGGGTAAATCGGCATCGGTCGCGCCACCGGACCCATGATCCGCGCCACCTCGTCGGCCAAGGCGCCCTGCAATTCGCGCGAACCGACCTTTTTGCCAAAGCGTCCTGCGGCGATGTTGGCACTGACGCGCACGGCCGTATCGACACCCATGTCTGACCGGATCAGCAGCTCTTCGAGGCTTTCGAGCATCGCGTCGTCCATCACGCGGCGCGGTTCCTCCTCGGCGGCCCCCCGCCCCAGAAGCCGCCCGATCAGGCCCGGACGCGCAGGCCTTGCGGGTTCCGGTTCCGCAAACCTGCCCGCGACCGGCGCTGGGACGTCGGGGACCGCCGCAGACTCCGGCGCCACCTCGGGCTCGAAGGCCGTCGCAACCGCAGGCGCGCCGGTATCAGGCGTGCCACCGTCGGCCACCAATGCGTCCAGATCCCCCGCCAGCTTGTCGGACGACCGAAACAGCCGCTCTTTGAGCTTGTTGAAGAACGACATGGCGCGGCGCA
Organism: Rhodobacterales bacterium; assembly: GCA_031426185.1. GTDB lineage: Bacteria > Pseudomonadota > Alphaproteobacteria > Rhodobacterales > Rhodobacteraceae > JAJNPS01. The sequence goes on from JANPKV010000234.1 coordinate 5,498, forward strand.
TCCTCGTGGACAGGGTTCATCCGTGAGGTAATGCCTCGCGCGGCAAAGGGAAAGGGGCCTGCGACCCCGGGCGGACTGGCAGCACGCCCGCCGGCAATGCTAGACTCAGGCATACACGTGTTGAAAGACGGGACGGGATGCAGCAGATATTGCTCTTTGCGGGCAGCGCGCTTGTGCCCTTGGTGGCACTGGTGGCCGGGTTCGCGGGGTTTGCCCCCGGCGCCTGGGCGGCACTTTTCTACATGACGCTGTTCGTGGCGCTTGCCGATCAGCTTTTGCCTCAGGCAACGACAGCCGCACTGCCCGATGCCGAATTTCCGGCCGCCGACGCCTTGCTTGCCCTGATCGGCTTTTGCGCGCTTGTCCTGCTGCCCTACGGTGTCCAGGCGCTGGTGACCGACGGACCGTCATTTGCCACGCGCCTTGCCGGGGGGCTGGCCCTTGGGCTGTGGCTTGGGCAAGTCGCCGTGCCGGCCGCGCATGAACTGATACATCGCGGCAGCTTTCGCTTTGTGCGGCTGGGGGTTGCGGTCTACACGGTCCTTCTGTTCGGCCACCACGCCTCGGCGCACCGCCTGGTGCATCACCGGCTGGTCGCCACCCCCGACGACCCCAATACCGCCCGCGAGGGCGAAGGCTTCTACCGCTTTTTCCGCCGCGCCTGGCTGGGAAGCTTTCGCGCGGGCCTTGCCGCAGAAAACCGCCTGCGCCGCGAGCGGCGGCATCTGCGCGGGTGGAGCGGCGCGCTGCATCCCTATGCGGTCTATCTCGGCGGTGCAGCGACCGTGCTGGCGTTGGCCTTTGCGCTGGGGGGATGGCCTGCGATCGCTGTCTGGGTCGCGCTGGCCTTGCATGCGCAGGGACAGCTTTTGCTGTCCGATTATGTCCAGCACTACGGGCTGACGCGCGACCGGCTGCCCGACGGCACCCCTGCCCCGCCGACCGCCGCGCATAGCTGGAACGCGGCGCATTGGCTGTCCGGACACATGACCCTGAATGCGGCGCGCCATTCCGACCATCACCTGAACCCCGCGCGCCCCTTTCCCGTGCTGCGCCTGCCGCCCGCAGATCAGGCGCCGCGCCTGCCATGGTCACTGCCCACGGCCTGCACGCTGGCGCTTGTGCCGCCCCTTTGGCGACGCGCCGTCGCCCCCCATCTTCGCCGCGCGCGCCGGGCAAACGCGGCGGCGGCGGTCGCCAAACCGTGACTGGCCAATCGCGCGGCCACCTGACACTGTCGCATATCCGGAGAATTCGTTGATGCGCTACCCTGGTCCCTGCCTTTTCTGCCCACCCGTCGCGGCCCGGACGGATGTATGACATGCGCCTGACCTCTTGGCTGCTTGGCCTTGCGCTTCTTGTTCCGCAGATCGCGCATGCCGGCGACCCCATGACCGTGGCCGAGTTTGAAGCCTATGTGACGGGCAAGACGCTGACCTATTCGCAGTTCGGTCAAACCTTCGGCACTGAGGAATACCTGGCCGACCGCAAGGTCCGCTGGGCTTTCACCGAAGATATCTGCCAGTATGGCCGCTATTACGAACAAGACCCCGGCCTGATCTGTTTTGTCTATGAATACGACCCCACTCCGCATTGCTGGACCTTCTGGCGCGAAGGTGCCGGGCTCAAAGCGCTGTCGGTCAGCGACGCGCCGGGCGCGGAACTGTCAGAGGTTGCACAAACGGATGAGCCGCTGGCCTGCGCCGGCCCGGATGTGGGCGTCTGACCCCCCACGAATGCGATATCCGCGCGCCCTTGCAACGGTGAATGGGCGACCCGGTTGATCTGTTCAAACATTGACGCCACGCACCTGCGCCCGGACAGAAGCCCCCGCCTGAGGATACCTTCGGCCTAGAACAGACTGCCCTGCCCGCCTGTCGGGGGCTTGTCCTTGCTGCGCTTGACCCCGACGCCGGTCAAGGCAAGCCGCCCGTCGTGGAACTCCACCTCCAGGCTGGCCGCCTTTTCTGCCGCCGCGCGCGTGGTCACGACCGCGCCGTCGCCCCGCATCACCGCAAAGCCCCGTCGCAGCGTTTCGTGATAGCCGAGCGTCGTGCGCGTGCGGTCAATCGCCTCCAGCCGCCGTGCAAGGTCGGCAAGACGCTGCCGGGGCGCGCGGTCCAGCCGTGCCGCCAATCCGTCCAGCCGTGCGCGCCCCTCAAGCCCCTTGCGCGCCGCATCCGCGATCATCCGCGACAGCGCCGGGACAAGCCGCGACGCCCATTTGTCGAACTCGGCATGGCGGAGGTCCTGCCGGCGCGCCTGCGCCTGAGCCACCTGCCCCCACCTGCCTGCCAACGCGTCGTGCCGCCGCTCCACCAGCCGCAGCAGCGTCTCCGGGCGAACCAGCCCGGCACTGCGCTCATAAGCCCCCCGCTTGCGCGCCACGGCGAGGCCGAGGGCTCCGCCAAGCCGCTGCGCCGCGCCATCCATCCGCTGCCGAGGAACCGCAAGCAGTGCCTCCAGCTGCGGCAGCGCCCGGGCAAGGTCGCGCATCCGCTGATCGCGCCGCGCCAATATCTGCGCCGTCGCGCGCATCAACCGCGCGCCATACCCGTCAGCGGTGGCGATCAGGTCAAGCCGCACCGGCACTGCAAGCTCTGCCGCTGCGGTCGGGGTGGGCGCGCGCAGGTCGGCGGCATAATCGATCAGCGTGGTATCCGTCTCATGGCCCACGGCCGAAATCAGCGGGATGTCCGATGCCGCCGCCGCCCGGACGACGATTTCCTCGTTGAAGCCCCACAGGTCCTCAAGGCTACCGCCGCCGCGCGCCACGATGATCACATCCGGACGCGGGATCGGCCCGCCCGGCGCGATGGCGTTGAACCCCTTGATCGCTGCGGCCACCTCCGGGGCGCAGGCCTGCCCCTGAACCGCGACCGGCCAGATCAGCACATGGCAGGCAAAACGGTCGCGCAGCCGGTGCAGGATATCGCGGATCACGGCGCCCGAGGGCGACGTGACAACCCCGATGACGCGGGGCAGATACGGGATGACCTGCTTGCGCGCCGCATCGAACAAACCTTCCGCGGCCAGGGCCGCGCGGCGCTTTTCCAGCATCGCCATCAAGGCGCCTGCCCCCGCCGGGGCCACATCATCGACGATCAGCTGGTATTTCGATTGCCCCGGAAAGGTGGTCATCCGTCCGGTGGCGACAACCTCCATCCCCTCCTCGGGGCGGACCTGCATCTTGGCGACCTGCCCCTTCCAGCTGATCGCGGCGATCACAGAACGATCATCCTTCAGATCGAAATAGAGATGCCCCGAGGCCGGACGCGACACCCGCCCCACCTCGCCCCGCACGCGGACAAGGCCGAACTCCCCCTCGATCACGCGTTTGACCGCGCCGGACAGCTCCGACACGGTGTATTCGGGCTGGTTGCCCTGGGGTGCAGGGGCGTCTTCGAACATGTCCATCAATCACCGCCCCCGCCATCGCCGCCGCCGTCAATTCCGTACCCGCCGCCCCGCTCCGACGCGCGACCGGCACCAAAGCGCCCGTGCCGTTTGCGATAGACCACATAGGACAGCGTGATCGCGCAGATGCCCGCGACGATCCAGACGGGCTGCCACGCCGCAAAGCCGAAGAGCAGCGCCACCAGCCCCGCCCCTTCCAGCAGGCGGGACGGCCAGCCGGGCTTCGGCCGCCTTGTGTCGCCGCCTTCCAACCCCAACTCGAACCTCGGCTCATCCATGCGCTTGTCCTTGTGCCGCGCCAACCTTATGACGACCCGAACCAAAGGCCAAGCAGGGCGCGTGCATGAACATCCTCATCCTCGGATCCGGTGGACGCGAACACGCGCTTGCCTGGGCGGTCAAACAGAACCCCAAGACGGACCGGCTGATCGTCGCGCCCGGCAACGCCGGCATCGCGCGACTGGCCGAATGCGCCGACATCGACATTCTTGACGGCAGCACAGTCGTCACTTTCTGCGAAGAAAACGCCATCGACTTCGTCATCATCGGCCCCGAGGCCCCGCTGGCCGCAGGCGTTGCCGACGCCACCCGTGCGGCGGGCCTGCTGACCTTCGGGCCTTCCGCGATGGCGGCCCGCCTGGAGGCGTCCAAGGCCTTTACCAAAGAGGTCTGCGATGCCTGCGCCGCGCCGACCGCCGCCTGGGCACGCTTCACGGACCCCGCCGCCGCGAAAGCCTACATCGCCGCCAACGGCGCCCCTATTGTCGTCAAGGCCGACGGTCTCGCCGCAGGCAAGGGTGTGATTGTCGCCATGACGGAAACAGACGCGCTTGCCGCCGTCGACGATATTCTGGGCGGGGCCTTTGGTGCCGCCGGGGCCGAGGTGGTGATCGAAGAGTTCATGGCGGGCGAAGAGGCCAGCTTTTTTGTCCTGACGGACGGCACCCACGCGCTGCCCGTCGGCACGGCGCAGGACCACAAACGCGTGGGCGACGGGGATACCGGCCCGAACACCGGTGGGATGGGGGCCTATTCCCCCACGCCGGTGCTGACCGACACCATCCAGGCGCAGGTCATGGCCGACATCATCCGCCCGACCATCGCCGAAATGGCCCGACGCGGCACCCCCTATCAGGGCGTCCTCTATGCGGGCCTGATGATCAAGGACGGTCGCGCGCGCCTGATCGAATACAACGCCCGCTTTGGCGACCCGGAATGTCAGGTGCTGATGATGCGGCTGGGCGCGCAAAGCCTTGATCTGCTGCTGGCCTGCGCCGAGGGCCGCCTGGCCGATGCAAAGGTCCACTGGGCCGATGACCATGCCCTGACCGTCGTGATGGCCGCGCGAGGCTATCCCGGTTCCTACGCCAAGGGCACCCCGATCCACGGCCTTGATGCCCCGCCCGAGGACAGCCGCCACATGGTCTTTCACGCAGGCACGGCCGAGGTTGACGGCCAGATCACGGCAATCGGTGGTCGCGTCCTCAACGTCACCGCCCGGGCCGCCACCCTCGGCGCGGCGCAGGCGGCGGCTTACGACATGGTCGATGCCATCGACTGGCCCGACGGCTTTTGCCGCCGCGACATCGGCTGGCGTGCGCTATGACATCGCGCAGCATCCTGATCACCGGCGCGACCCGTGGCATCGGCGCCGGGCTGCTGGATGCCTATGCGGCAAACGGCGACGTGGCCTTTGGCACCACGCGCGACACGGATCAGACCGGCCCGAGGTGGCTTTACGCCGATATGGCGGATGCGCGATCAATCGCGGCCCTTGGCGACCGGATCACCGGCCCCCTCGACCTTTTGATCTGCAACGCGGGCGTCTACCTCGACCAGCGCGAAACCCTGGCATCGGGCTATGCGCCGGCGCTTTGGGCCGACAGCTTTGCGGTCAACGTGACCGGGGTCTTTCTGACCATCCAGACCCTTTTGCCCAACCTTCGCGCGGCAAAGGGCAAGATCGCCATCATCTCGTCGCAGATGGGATCGGATACCACGGCTCCGGGGGGCAGCTACATCTACCGCGCGTCAAAGGCCGCTGTCCTCAATCTTGGTCGCAACCTTGCTACCGACCTGAAACCGCAAGGGATTGCGGTCGGCATCTACCATCCGGGCTGGGTGCAGACCGACATGGGCGGTGCCCGCGCCGATCTGACCTTGGACCAGTCGGTCCGGGGATTGACGGCCCGTTTCGACGCCCTGTCACTGACCACAAGCGGTTGTTTTGAATGCTGGGACGGTCGGCCCCACCCGTTCTGACGGCCCGCCCGCGTCATCAAACCATCACAAACCCGGTACAATGCTGAATCCGGAATCGCCGACACCCATATGCCAAGGCGACCCGCGACTTTGTCCGGACGGTTTGACCGGGCCGGTCCCTTGCCCCACACTCTCAACGCAAGAGAAGGAGCCAGGCATGAAAGACTTCGAACAGGACTTTCCCGACTTCCGCGCCGCCCCGCATTACGAGCATGGCGACGAAGTGCCGTCCAATCGCTCGGCCAACCCCACGATGTATGACGTGATCGAAGCCCGCACCTCGCGCCGGGGCTTTCTGGTGGGCGGTCTGGCTGCGATCGCCACGGGCGTTTTTGGCGCAGGTCTGTCCGCACGCGGCGCCCTTGCACAAACGACGGGTCTGCTTGGCTTTGCGCCGGTCCCCGTCTCCAAGGAGGACACCGTCGTCGTTCCGGCAGGCTACAAGGTGCAGGTTCTCGCGCCCTGGGGGACGCCCCTGACCGGCGACATGCCCGCCTATCTGCCGGGCGGCAACACCGGTGCCGAACAGGGCATGCAGGTCGGCAGCCACCATGACGGCATGCACTTTTACCCCATCGACGGGTCATCCACCGATGGTCTTCTGGTCTTCAACCACGAATATATCGAGCCGCGCTATCTGCATGCGGCAAAGTGGGCGGGCCAGGCGCTGGATGGCGACACGGTCGTCTACGCCGCCGACGGCAGCCGCGACGGTGACGAGGTACTCAAGGAAATTAACGCCCACGGCTGCACCGTTGCGCGCGTCCGGCGAGGCGCGGATGGTCAGTGGGCCATCGTTGCCGATCCGATGAACCGCCGCATCACCGGCCTGACCGAAATGGCGATTTCGGGCCCGGCAGCCGGATCCCCGCATCTGGTCACAAAGTTCAGCCCCGACGGCACGAAGACTCGTGGCACGCTCAACAACTGTGCCCACGGCGTGACGCCCTGGAACACCTACATGACGGCCGAGGAAAACTGGGCGGGCTATTTCGTCAACGCCGATGCCGAGATGCCGCGCGAACACAAACGCTATGGCGTGTCGGACGAAGGGTCCCGCTACGGATGGGAAAAGACCGCAGGCGGCGCGGATGCATACATGCGCTTCAACGCCGCCGCGACGGGCGCAAGTGCCGCCGAAGACTACCGCAACGAGCCGAATACCTTTGGCTGGATGGTGGAATTCGATCCCTTCGATCCGGCCTCCGTTCCGGTCAAGCGCACGCATCTTGGCCGCTTTGCCCATGAAGGCGTGGTCTTTGCGCCTGCCGTCGCAGGCAAGCCCGTCGTCTGCTATTCCGGCGATGACAGCCGGTTTGAATACATCTACAAATTCGTCTCGGCCGCACCTTTCGACCCTGCTACCGCCAGCGGCGATCTTCTCGACGACGGCACGCTGTATGTGGCCAGGTTCAGTGACGACGGCACCGGCGAATGGCTTGCGCTGGCCCCCGGTCAGAACGGCCTGACTCCGGAGAACGGCTTTGCCGATCTGGCCGACATTCTCGTCAACACCCGTCTCGCCGCCGACAAGGCGGGCGCCACCAAGATGGACCGCCCCGAATGGGGCGCTGTCGATCGCAACACTGGTGAAGTCTACTTCACCCTCACCAACAACAATCGCCGTGCACAAACGCAGATCGATGCCGTAAACCCGCGCGCCGAGAACAACTTCGGGCAGATCGTGCGCTGGCGCTATGCCGACGGCGATCAGACGGGCACCGCCTTCCAGTGGGATCACTTCGTGCTTGCCGGCAACAAGCTTTCCTCCAAGCTGTTTACCGGAAAGGCCCTGCCCGAGGATGCGATCTTCGCCTGCCCTGATGGCCTGTGGTGCGATGCCAACTCGCGCCTCTGGATTCAGACCGACATGGGCGACCTCGGCCCGCCATTCAAGGGCGTGCTGGAACCCTTTGGCACCAACCAGATGCTGGCAGCCGACGCCAAGACCGGCGAGGTGCGCCGTTTCCTCACCGGGCCATGGGGCCAGGAGGTGACGGGCGTCATCACCACGCCCGACCAGAAGACCATGTTCGTGAACCTGCAGCATCCTGGCGGCCACGCCTCGGACGAACAGTTCGCAGCGGGTGACTTCGGCTCGGGCTTCCCGGATTACAATGGCACCGTGCCGCGCTCGGCCACGCTCGTCATCACCCGCGAGGACGGCGGCATCATCGGCGCCTGATAAGGCCAAGCCACGAGGCTTGATCTCCTGCGGCAAGGCGCTATCACCGTGCCAACACCGCAGGAGATTGCCATGAGACTGAACGACCGTATCGCCATCGTCACCGGCGCCGCCAAAGGCATCGGCTTTGCCATCGCCGAACGTTTCGCCGCCGACGGCGCGACCGTGGTGATGTCCGACATCGAGGACTCGGCCGGAGAGGCCGCGGCCAAAACCATCGGCGCAACTTATATCCATTGCGACGTCTCGAAATCAGCGGAAGTCAACGCGCTGGTTGATGGCGTCGCCGCGAAGTTCGGCACGATCGACATTCTGGTGAACAACGCCGGCATCGCCATGGCGCAGGATTTCCTGTCGATCACGGAGGCCGATTACGACCGCGTGCTGGGCATCAACCTCAAGGGCTCGTTCCTCATGCTGCAGGCCTGTGCGCGGCACATGATCAAGCAGGCGGAAGCGGGCCGCAAGCCCGGGGCCGTCGTCAACATGTCCTCGGTGAACGACACGCTCGCCATTCCCATGATCGTGTCCTATTGCATGTCGAAGGGCGGCGTCTCTCAGCTCACACGATCGACCTCGATCTACCTTGCCCCCCATGGCATCCGCGTCAACGCCATAGGCCCCGGCTCGATCCGCACCGACATGTACAAGGGCGTCGTGGCCGATCCCGCCGCCGTGAAGCGCGTCATGTCGAGAACGCCATTGGGCCGCCCCGGCGAGCCCTCGGAAGTCGCCTCCATCGCTTCGTTCCTTGCATCGGACGATGCCAGCTACATCACCGGCGAGACGATCTACGTCGATGGCGGCCGCATGCCTTTGAACTATGTGGTGGCTGTGAAGGAATGATCCGCGAGGGCCGCGCATCGGACTTGGGGGCAATCGTCCATGTCCGTACTTCGGTCGTCGAGAATCATCT